>NZ_LBMZ01000076.1:0-15947 GCF_001005525.1 Acinetobacter sp. AG1
AGGTGATGTAGGCGCTACGGGCGCGACTGGTGCAACAGGAGCTACAGGTGCTCAAGGAGACAAGGGCGATAAAGGTGATGTAGGCGCTACGGGGGCAACTGGAGCTAAAGGCGACAAAGGTGACATCGGCGCGACAGGTGCCACAGGCGCTCAAGGTGACAAAGGTGATGTAGGTGCTACGGGTGCAACAGGAGCTCAAGGACCTAAAGGAGATACAGGAGCAAATGGTAAGAGTGCATTTGAAATAGCCGTTGACAATGGCTATACAGGTACGGAACAAGAGTGGCTTGCATCTCAAGGTGGTGGTGGTAACAATCCTTACCTTGATGCTAATCCAAATGTAACGAGTTCTGGTGCTAAAGCCACAGGCTCTGGAGCTACTGCTCTTGGAGATGGTGCTGTTGCCGATGGTGAAAATAATACGGTTGTGGGTTCTGGAGCTTCAGCAAAAGGAAAATCAAATACTGTAGTCGGTAAAGGCAATAAAGTTGAAGGTGAGCGTTCAGGTGCCTTTGGTGATCCAAACGTCATTCAAGCAAATGGAAGTTATGCTGTTGGTAATGATAATACGATCACTGGTGATAACAGTTTTGTTGTTGGCAATAACGTAAATACTGCTGCCAAAAATGCTGTTGTTTTGGGTAATGATTCAGCTTCTAACAGAGATAATACTGTTTCAGTTGGTGCCGCTGGTAAAGAACGTCAGATTATTCATGTTGCAGCTGGTGTACAAGATACTGATGCTGTGAATGTTAAGCAGATGAAAGATGCCAATACCAAAACTTTAACTGATGCTAAAACTTATGCAGATGCAGGTGATCAGGCGACATTAACAAGTGCAAAAGGATATACTGATAGTCGTGAAGTGGTAATGCGTCAAGAATATAAAACTGCTGATGCAAAAGTGCTTTCTGATTCGAAAGCTTATACTGATACCAAAGTTATGGATCTAGAAAATAACTTTAGAGATGTATCTAGCCGTGTGGATCAAACGAATCAAGATGTTCGTAAAAACCGAGAAATTGCCGCGCAAGGTATTGCTGGTATTACTGCGATGACAAATATTCCAATGCCAGCTGAACAAGGTGCTTCTACTGTCGGTATGGGTATGGGGTATTATGATAGTCAGTCTGCTATCGCTGTGGGAGCAAGTCATTACTTCGATAATGGTGTTGCAATCAAAGGAGCATTCTCAACAGGCTTTAATAACGGTAATACAACTGCTGTAGGTGCTGGTGTGTCTTATTCTTGGAAATAAGTAACATTTCTACAATTTAGTGAAAGGAACTAAGCTTTAAATGAGCTTAGTTCCTTTTTTTATTGAACTGCGAAATGTTAATTTGAATCAATTGCAAATGACCTGACCAAGATTAAAAATCTGAATAAAACCAGAAAATTGTTTAATCAAGAAGCACTAAAGCAAAGACTCTACAAAATAAGCATATGTCAAGCATGGTGTTTTGTTGAGCCTATGCCTATAATACGGCTACTTGAAAAATCAGTAGACTGTGATTGGTATGTTATATTCATTGGCTCGCCCTTTGTTGTTTACTTTGGCACCAGAGCGTGCACATGAACTCACACTTTCTATGCTCGATACAGCGCATAAATTTGGATTGATGCATCAGAAAACTGCACATAAACCAGTGAGCTGTATGGGTATCGAGTTTCCAAACCCTGTTGGTCTTGCTGCTGGTTTAGATAAAAATGGTGCGCACATTGATGCTCTAGCTGCTTTAGGTTTCGGTTTTATTGAAATTGGTACCATTACACCACGTCCACAAGCAGGTAATCCTCAACCACGTTTATTTCGTATTCCAGAAGCGAAAGCAATCATCAATCGCATGGGATTCAATAATGACGGTGTTGATCAACTGATTGAAAATGTTAAAGCTGCTAAGTTTAAAGGTGTTTTAGGAATTAACATCGGTAAAAATGCAGATACTGCTGTTGAAGATGCGGTTTCTGATTATTTGATTTGTTTAGAAAAAGTTTATAATTACGCATCATATATTACAGTTAATATTTCCTCACCGAATACAAAGAATTTACGTAGTTTACAAAGTGGTGATGCACTTACAGAGCTATTACAAACTTTGAAACAACGTCAACTAGAACTTGCTAAAGAAAATAATCATTATGTTCCTTTAGTACTCAAAGTAGCACCAGATTTAACGCCTGAAGATATTACATTTATCGCTAAACAATTATTGAAATTTAAGATTGATGGATTGATTGTTACCAATACGACATTAGGGCGAGACGGTGTTGAAAATCTGCCAAATGGTAATGAGGCAGGTGGTTTGTCGGGCGCCCCCGTTTTTGAAAAAAGCACCGAATGTTTACGTCAGTTCGCCGATGTTTTAGATGGAAAAATTCCTTTAATTGGTGTCGGGGGAATTGTTTCAGGTGAGCAGGCCGTAGCAAAACAAGAGGCGGGCGCGAGTCTCGTTCAAGTATACAGTGGCCTTATTTATACAGGCCCAACACTAGTAAAAGATTGTGTTAACGCGATGACTGTGTGACATGAACACACTTGATATCATCATCCTGATCATCTTGCTCATTGGAGGGCTGAACGGTTTGCGTCAAGGATTTATTAAAGCCTTTGCGAACTTGATCGGGTGGATATTCGCATTGGTCATTGGGGCTAAATACGCGGTCATTTGGGCACCTGCGATGAGCAGTCTAAGCCAAGACCCAGTTGTGCAAAAAATTGCTGCTTTTGCTTTTATTGTATTAGCCATCGTGATTTGCACGTGGGTTATTACCGCATTCCTGAATGGGCTCTTGAAAAGTTTAAAATTGGGCCCATTAAATCGTCTAGCAGGCGGTGCATTTGGTTCACTAAAAGGTTTATTAATTGTCTTGATTGCGATGCAGGGTGTCGGTCCTTGGGTGAATAGTTCACCGCATTGGAAACAATCAAAATTTGTACAGATCTTATTGCCATACGCGCCATTAGCGACCGAAATATCAAAAGATGCTGCAAATGAAGCGATACATCAAATGACATCTGAAGGTGCGTTATTACATCGCCCTTCGACTGAAATGGAGGAGTCAGAACGCGCTTCAGTAGATCAACGTTCTGATCATTCAACGAAAAATCCTTTTTATTAATTGGGGTTAAACCCCGTTCCTAGCTTGTCGCGAGGTTGCTATGTGTGGAGTTGTTGGGATTGCCGGTAAATCGCCAGTAAACCAAATGTTATTTGATGCCTTGACGATGTTACAACATCGAGGACAAGATGCAGCAGGGATTGTAACTTGCCATCAAGGGCGTTTATTCCTCCGCAAAGATAATGGTATGGTGCGTGATGTATTCCATACCCGTCACATGCGTGCTTTGCTTGGTAACTATGGGATAGGACATGTTCGTTATCCAACAGCAGGTTCATCAAGTAGTGCTGAAGCACAGCCGTTTTATGTAAACTCTCCATATGGTATTACCCTTGCACACAATGGTAACTTAACCAATGCCGCAGAAATTCATGATGATCTGTTTAAAACAGATTTACGTCACATGAATACTGATTCTGATTCTGAAGTTTTACTCAACGTGTTTGCACATGAGTTACAGAAGATCGGTACACTCAACCCAACGCCAGAAAATATCTTCCACACCGTATCTCGTGTTCATGAGCGTTGTAAAGGTGCTTATGGGGTTGTTGCGATGATTACAGGTCATGGGCTTGTTGGTTTTCGCGATCCAAACGGAATTCGTCCTCTAGTTTACGGTTCTCGTGAAACTGAGCAAGGCACTGAATATATCATTGCCTCTGAATCCGTTGCGATTACAGCGCTAGGTTTTAAAGTTGAGCGTGATATTGCACCAGGTGAGGCAGTTTTCATTAATTCAAATGGCGAATTGTTTACCAAACAATGTGCAGTAAATCCAGAATATCGCCCATGTATTTTTGAATATGTGTACTTTGCTCGTCCAGATGCAACAATTGATGGAATCTCAGTTTATAAAGCTCGTTTAAAAATGGGTGAAAAACTGGCGTATAAAATTTTGAAGGAATGGGGTGAAGAGCACGATATTGATGTGGTCATTCCAATTCCAGATACCAGTCGTACTTCAGCATTAGAATTGGCTAATATTTTGGGCGTGAAATTCCGTGAAGGTTTTATGAAAAACCGTTACATCGGACGTACCTTCATTATGCCAGGTCAACAGCAGCGCAAAAAATCAGTTCGTCAAAAGCTAAACCCAGTTGAGCTTGAATTTAAAGATAAAAATGTACTGTTAGTGGATGACTCGATTGTACGTGGTACAACCTGTAATGAAATTATTCAAATGGCACGTGATTCTGGCGCGAAGAAAGTATTCTTTGCTTCGGCTGCACCTATGGTGAAATATCCAAACGTGTATGGTATCGATATGCCAGCAAAATCTGAATTAATTGCTTCAGATCGTACAGTTGAAGAAATTCGTGAGATTATTGGTGCAGATCGTTTAGTTTTCCAAGATTTGGAAGATTTAAAGAACGCAGTGCGTACCAGCAAAGTACCTGATTTAAGAGAATTTGATTGTTCTGTATTTGACGGGATCTATGTGGCTGGTGGGATTGATAATGACTATCTAATTAATCTCGAGCAGAAACGTAATGATTCAGCAAAAAAGAAAGCAGATGGTTATATTGATGTAAATATCGATGCTTCTTCTGTTGATTTAACAGGTATTAAAGAAGAGTAATCATTTAAATCTATAGAAAAGCGGGAAATTCCCGCTTTTTTATTTTATGATACTTAAGGTTTCGAAGCCTCTAAGATCAACAATGTAATCAGGAAAACTTACATTGAAAGAAATGAGCCATTATTTAATTGAAAATAAAAATATTGCATGGTCGGTAAGTTTTTGCTTGCTCGCTATGTTGTCGACAGTTTTTATTCTCAATTTGATTTTGGGGTTAGTCGTTCATTTCTTTGACTACACTCAAGCCATTTGGTGGCATGTTCTTAGTCCATATTTTATCTTTCTTTTATTCTTCGTTATGGTTTGGTCGGTTGGTGCTGAACTGTATGTCTTACGTGAAGGCGGCCATTCACTTGCAAAACAACTTAAAGCAAGACGCCTTGTTTTTGACGAAAGTACGCCCGAAGAAAGCACAGCATTAAAAGTCGTAGAGCAAGTTGCTCAAAGTTTTGCGATCGATACCCCCGCTGTTTATGTGCTCCCAGATGAAGTTGGTGTGAATGCCTTAACCGCAGGCTTCAGATCTCAAGATATCGTAATTATTTTAACGTGGGGTGCTCTACAAAATTTAGATGAACTAGAGCTATATGGCTTATTAAGTTATGAATTCAACCAGATTTTATCAGGTGAAGCAGTTGAAAATACTAAATTAAAAATCTTATACAGTGGTTTAACCACCTTTAGTCAATGGGGAAGTAAATTAGCTCAAGCAGGCTACAATCCTTATGCAACGTCTTATCGAAACAAATTCGAAACTATTTTTGTTGCGATTGGTGGAGTGATTTGGCTGATTGGGAGTTTAGGCATCTTAATTACGCGTTTAATTAAATATTTGACCTTAAGTGGGCGAACTTTTCGTAATGACCTGAAAACTATGCGTTTGATGAATAATAATGCCAATATTCAAACCTTGTTACGTATCTATGTCCACCATTCAGGTTCGCAAATTCATAGTGCGTATTCAGAATCGATTTCACATATGTGTTTCGCAAATTCTCTTAGTCCGCAAAGTTGGATGAATATTCATCCAAGTATCAAAGATCGAATTTATGAACTAAATCCTACTTTGTTACAGGATTTGCAATTAGAAAATTTAAAAAAGTTACGCAATCGTCCTTTATTCAGTCTATTTCGTTCTTTGGAAGAAGAAATGACAGATATGACATTACCTTGGAGTTCGCCACAGCCTTTACCTTTATTGCGTTTATCGCCAATCAGTTTTGCTTTGAATGATGCAATTAAGCCTTTAAACTCTGAAATGCGGAAGAATAAAAAGCGCCCAGAATTGATACAAAGAGCGATGCAAACGGCGACCGGTTCAAGGGAGGTGATGGTTGCGATTTTGATGATTCGTCAATATCGTGAATTCATTCCTCAAGAAGCTGCTGTAAGTCATGCAATCGTAGATTCTTTATTGAATTTGGATGGTCGTATTCATGTTCAAATCTTCCATGATGCCTGTAAGAATATTGGGCATATGCCGACAAGTATTGCTCGTCAATTTTTGACTAAATTGGCTTGTATTATTCAAGAAGATGGTGAGGTGGGTTTGCTTGATGCTTTGTTATTGGAGCGAGTAAAGCGTGAACTCAATCTTATGCCTGCACATTTACCAACGTCATTTGAAGATGTGAAAGCACAAATTGTGCATTTAATTGATGCTTTATTGCATGTACAACAAATTAATAGTCCAAATCAGCTTGAGGTGCGTGAACGAATTCTTCAACAGATTTTAGCACCCGAAGAAATGCAGATTTACGCAGATATTTCTGATGAACCACTTGATTTAGCAGAAATTTTAAATGATGTTTCAGGCTTGTTATTACGAGATCGTCTCAATATTTTAGCAATTGCAGAGCGATGTTTATGGAGCGATCGTATCATCACGCAAGATGAATTAGATGTTTTAGAGTTGCTTTATTGGCGTTTAGGATTCGATACACGTGAAGTTGTTGAACAAATGCAAAAGAAAAATAGTTTGATGATTATTTAATAATAAACTCGTATTTAGAGCTAGAAAGATCAAGCTTAAAACGTTACGTGACAATCACATAAAATGATTTAATTTCAAGGTAAGCTTGCCCTTTATTTTAATCTTGAATTACGCATTTTTTGAGTAAGTTATGCAACATATTGAAATTTTAAAGGCTTTATTTTTAGGGTTTATTGAGGGTTTGACCGAGTTTTTACCGATTTCAAGTACGGGTCATTTAATTTTATTTGGTCACATGATCGACTTCCACTCTGACGACGGGCGTGTATTTGAAGTTGTCATTCAGCTTGGTGCAATTTTGGCTGTTTGTTGGTTATACCGACAAAAGATTTTTGATTTAGTTAAAGGTTTTTTTAGTGGGGATTCAGAAGCACGTCATTTTGCTTTTAGCGTTTTAATTGCTTTTTTTCCTGCTGTCGTGATTGGTATTTTTGCAGTCGATTTTATTAAAAGTGTCTTATTTAGTCCACTTGTGGTCGCAATCGCACTGATTGTTGGTGGTCTGATTATTTTCTGGGTTGAGTCCAAGAATTTTGATCATAAAACAACTGAAGCGACAAGAATTACTTATAAGCAAGCTTTTTTAGTCGGTTGTGCACAATGCGTTGCAATGATTCCAGGGACTTCTCGTTCTGGTGCTACCATTGTGGGAGGAATGTTCTCAGGTTTGTCTCGTAAAGCGGCAACAGAATTTTCTTTCTTTCTTGCGATGCCAACGATGTTGGGGGCTGCAACTTTTGATCTTATTCGTAATGCGGATGTATTAACACAAGATAATATGTTGAATATTGGAGTTGGTTTTGTTGCTGCTTTTATTTCGGCATTATTGGTGGTGAGCGCATTAGTTAAATTTGTTGAGCGTCACACTTTACGCGTATTTGCTTGGTATCGGATTGTACTGGGTATTATTTTATTATTTGTTTTTCTATAAAAATAAAATCTCCCTTTTAGAAAAATTACTAAAAGGGAGAGATTCTAAGTTAAAATTCTTATTCTTTATTTCTTTTTTCATGTTTAGAACTGGTTCGATTGTAAGATGACAATAGCTAAAATGAATGCCCGAGATTTAATCATTGATTTACTTTTAGGGCTACAAGGTCGTGAGATCTCGATTAAACAAATTATTATCGCAGCGAAGCTTTTTGAGATTAGCGAAAATAGTATTCGTGTCGCAGTAACCCGATTATCTAGTGATGGGGTGATTGAGGCGATTGAGCGGGGTATATATCAATTTACGGCTAAATCACACGAATGGGCCGATGTGATGTTGAACCGTAAAAACGGAATTAAACAAACAAAACAATGGGATCATCAATACTTAGCTGTCTTTACGGGTGAATTAGGGCGGGTTGATCGTACAGCTTTAAACCGCCGGGAACGCGCATTAAAGCACTTCGGTTTTAAAGAGTTAGAACAAGGTATTTATATTCGCCCTGATAATTTAGCCATTTCTTTTAAAGAGGTATTTTTGGCATTACAAGCTTCTGGCTTAGAAAAAAGCGCCAAAATTTGCCAAATTAATCATTTCGACACCACAACATTAAATAAAATTCCTAAGCTTTGGCCCACTCAAACGCTTAATCAAAACTATAAAAAATATAGTCAAATGATTCAAAAGTGGTTGGAGACAGTTGAGCAATTAAGCTTAGATATTGCTGCTAAAGAATCGCTATTGCTTGGTCGGCAGACCATTTCTTTGCTGATGAATGATCCATTATTACCTGAGGATTTTGTTGATGTTCATTTACGTGATCAATTTGCATTAAGTGTTCAGCAATTGGATCAGACTGGACTGGAATTGTGGCAACGATTCTATGAAATCAGTTTAGTATAAATATTACTGAAAAATTAATTTTAATGTATTGACAGAAATATTACTTAATCTAAAATAAAATTTATACTTATGTATCTATAGAAATAGAAAAATTGTAGGGTAGGGATATGAATACACGGACATCAATAAGTGATTTGTTCACAAGAGAAGAAATCACAGAATTGACAACAAAGTCAGATTTACACGGTAGTTGGGCTGTTTTATCAACTTGGGCAGTCATTGGTGGAACCTTTGCTGCGGTTGCCAGTACATGGGAGTATTTACCTGTCTGGGGCAAATTACTGATGTGTATAGCTGCATTGGTAATATTAGCGGGTCGTCAACTTGCGCTTGCAATCATTATGCATGACGCTTCACACCAAAGCTTATTTAAAACCAAATGGCTGAATGATATTGCTACTGATTGGCTTTGTGCTCGTCCAATCTGGAATGATTTAAAGAAATATCGTGCCCATCATTTACGCCATCACAGTAAAACTTCTACCGTAGAGGATCCTGATTTGTCTTTGGTAGAGGGTTTCCCAACTTCGAAGAAATCGTTAATGCGTAAGTTTTTCCGTGATGTTTCTGGAATAACCGGATTAAAATTCGCGCTTGGACGAGTGCTTATGGATGTTGAGAAAATGGAGTGGACGGTATCTAACGACCGTCGTTGGATTTCTCAAGAGGGACGCCATTGGGTCGACTATCCAAAAGCATTTCTAAAAAATAGTGGTGGTGCAATAGCAACAAATGCTGCTTTATTTTCAATATTATGGGCAGCCGGTCATCCTAAATTATATGCACTTTGGATATTGGCATATTTAACACCATTTCCATTATTTTTACGTGTTCGTTCGATGGCAGAACATGCAGGTATGCCAACCAGTAATAGTGCATTAACGAATACACGGTCTACAAAAGCAGGTTATATTGCTCGTGCTTTAGTTGCGCCCATCCATGTGAATTTCCATAAAGAACATCACTTAATGGCAACAGTTCCATATTTTAAGTTACCTAAAATGCACCAGATGTTATTAGAGCGTGGACATGTTCCTGAGCCTCCTAGTTATTGGCAAGTCTTAAATGAACTTTCAGATCAAGCTGATTAAATGTTTGTTTATAGTTTTAGTCATAATTTAAAAATAATCTAAGTCATTTGGGATGTATTGTTATGGCGCTTAGTAAGCATGAAGTTACTCATTTTTTGGCACAGGAATTTCCTCAAGCACTCGAAAAAACTAGTATCGAAGAGATTAGTCCTAAAGGGGCACAGTTACTTTATAAAATCGATCAGAACGATTTACGTCCAGGTCAAACCGTATCAGGTCCAACCTTGATGTTGGTGGCTGATTTCGCGCTTTATGTTGCGATTATGGGGCATTTAGGTCTAATTGCTATGGCTGTTACAACCAACATGACCATTAATTTTTTTCGTAAACCTAATGGAAATCAAGATATTAAAGCTGAGTGTAAATTAATCAAAATTGGTAAAACATTAGTTACAGGTGAAGTGTGGCTTTATTCTTTGGATGATGAAGAACCAGTTGCGCATGTGATTGGAACATATGCGCTTCCACCGCGAATAGCTCAGTAATTATTTGGCTAATTAGAATTGTTTAAAATGATCTTGTTTAGAGAGTAATTGACTGGAAATTCCTAAAAAAAATAAACCTTGTCATAGGATAATGATCATTGATCGGGTGTGATAAAGAAATCAATCTTATCGAGCAAGAATAAATGATAATTAAAAAAAGTTTAATTGGGTTAGCATTATTTGGATGTGCTATAACAACTCAAGCTAAACAGACCGTTTGTGTTTTTGATCCAGTCGGCAAATCGGGGGATGCATTTGCATTAGCAAAGGATTATGCACTTGAAGCTAAAAAGTGGGGTGCAGATATTGATTTACGCGCTTATGTTGATGAGCGAGTCGCAGCAGAAGATTTGAAAGTTGGACAATGTGATGGTGCGATTATTAGTGGTTTGCGTGGTCGCCAATTCAATAAATATGTAGGATCATTGGATGCAATTGGCGCATTAACAGACTTAAAAACAGCAATACTTGCCTATCAATTGTTATCTAAACCACAAGCAGCAAAAAGTATGCTTAATGGTCCTTATGAAATTGCTGGTTTAGGAACGATTGGTCCTGCTTACCTCTTTGTAGCTGATCGTAGTATTAATACTTTAGCCAAAGCTGCTGGAAAGAAGGTTGGAGTATTTGCATATGATGAAGCTCAACCTAAACTTGTTGCTCAAGTTGGTGCTCAAGCGGTTTCTGTCGATGTCACCAATGCTGGTGCAAAATTTAATAACCATCAAATTGATATTGTCCCAGCACCGATCGTTGCTTATAAACCCTTTGAACTCTATAAAGGTTTGGGGGATAAAGGTGGAATCGTAAAATTTCCATTAACACAAATTTCAGCAAATTTTATTATTCGAAAGGATAAGTTTCCTGAAGGATTTGGGCAAAAGTCTCGTGAATGGGTAGCGGGTCAACTTGGTCGTACATTTAATATAATCGCAAAATATGAAAAAGAAATTCCAGAAAAATATTGGATGAATATCCCCCCTGAAGAACAGCTTAATTATATGAAAATGATGCGCGAAGCTCGTATTTCTTTAACCAAAGCGGGTATTTATGATCCAAAAATGATGAACTTTCTGAAAAAAGTGCGTTGTAAGCAAAACCCAAATAGTTTTGAATGCACCCTTAATGATGAATAAAGCATAGTTTACAATTCTGAAAATCTCTTTATTCATTGTAATTAAGAGGTTTTTTATTAATTCCCAAATGTTAAATTTTAAAAAACATAACAACATTTAAGTATGCGAAAGAGTAAGAACATGCTAAAACTAACTATGTTCAAATTTATTTGTTCTTACTATACTCGGCTAATATGACGCAATCGTTCGACTTCATACCTTTATCGCAAATTGAATCAAATCAAGAACATATTTTAGCGATTAAACGTAATGATTTACTTCCTCTACTAAATGATCCACATCGTTTGAATCATTATGCAGATCATTTAGTTCAAGCTCAAAGTGTATTACTGAATGGTGTTGACCCTAGATTGAATCAGCAATTGAGTGAAGTGATTACCCAGATTATTCAGCAACTTTCAATTTCCAAAAAACATTTAGGTGGCCGTCGTTTTAACGCGTTGCAAAAATGGTTAGGTATAGATGTTGAATACGATGCTGGTCAAGTAAAGTTTGTCAAAGATCTTGGGCGTTTAATCAATGAAGCAAATCATTTAAGCCAGCGATTACAGATCGAAATCCAAAAATCGCAATCACGACTACAGCAAGCTTTAGGTCTAAGAGAACAGATGGCCGCTTATATCCGCGCCGCTGATGAGTTTTTAATAGAATATCCTCAATTTACTCAACAGCAAAAGATTGACCATTTTGTTGAACGGCTCTCGAAAAAAATAAATACCTTACAAACCTTACAAACGAGTAATGATATTGGGATGAAACAAATGCAGTTATCACAAGAGTTATCTTTTGGCTTGCTAGATCGATTTAAAGAAGCACAACAGGTTTTGATTCCTGCATGGCAATATCACGTTAAACAAAGTACAGCATCGACTTCAACAAATACACTTGATCAGCTTGATAAAAGTCGAGAAGATTTAATTAAAAATTTGAAAAAATCATTACAGAAATAAGAGGGAAAAAAGATGTCAGATTCAGAACTTAGCAAATTATCTCATGAGCTTGAAATGAAGCCTGAGCAACGTTTTGAGCAGTTGAACTTAAAAGATTTAGGATTGCAACGACAAGATCTTGCAGAAGTAATGGATGCACATAAAGAACTGGCAGATATCAGCACGACAGTGGTGGCTGAATATGGCAAAAATATTGCCAGTAAAACTTCAACTTATACCGATGAGCTGTTAAATCTGGTTCAGAATAAAGATTTGGATACGACTGGACAAAAACTTAATGAGGTAGTGCAAGTCGCACAGCAATTGAATACTTCAAGTATTTTGAATAAATCAAAAAGCTCTGGGTTTTTTGGCGGTTTACTGAGTAAATTTAAAAGTGCTAAACAAAATTTTGATCAGCATTTTAATACCACTAAAGAGCAGATTGATGTATTGGTTAAAGAAATTGAAAGTTCTCAATCAGGGTTGAAAGCTCGGGTTGGAACCTTAGATAAAATGTTCGATGCGGTTCAGGATGAGTATAAACAGCTTGGTGTTTATATTGCTGCAGGGCAATTAAAACAGCAGGATATTCAGCAACAGATATCAATGCTCACATCACAAGAGCAGGATCAACAAACGACGCAACAGATCTATGATCTTAATCATTTGGCGAATAATCTTGAGAAAAGAGTCAGTGATTTGCAGGTTTTACAACAGTCTGCGATGCAAACCTTACCGATGATTCGGATCATCCAGTCGAATAATTTAATGTTGGTAGATAAGTTCTATGCCATTAAGAACATTACGCTACCCGCATGGAAAAATCAGATTAGTCTGGCGATTTCATTACAAGAGCAAAAGAATAGTGTTCAGCTTGCCAAGGCTATTGATGACACAACGAATGAATTATTACGTCGCAATGCTGAATTATTACATCAAAATTCAGTCGATACTGCGAAAGCGAATCAACGTTCAGTGATTGATGTGGAAACACTTGAACATGTACAAAATACCCTCATTAAAACTGTAAATGATGTGATTCAGATTCAGAAAGAAGGGATGCAAAAGCGTGCGGAAGCGACAACACGTTTACGTGCTTTGCAAGAGAATTTAAATCATTTAGTGCTTGAGCATAGCCAGCCACCCAAATCTTGATATTGTTAATTTTTGAAGGAAAAATCATTGTCACCCATAAACGATTTTAGTGTACAACCGATTGACCAACGTTTAGATGCATTAAAAAAACGTCAACGTCATTTAATGATCTGGTTCGTTTTAGCCTGTACATTGGTCGTTATTACAGTTGCATCGTTATTTTTGCAAAAAGAATTTATCTATCGGTTCTTTGATCTTTCCACGCATGTTCAGGCATTAGATTTGCCTTATCATGTTCAAGAATTGGTGCTATTTAAACAACCAGTCGATTATTTTTTTAATTTATTATCATGGTTTGGTTGGTTGTTTCTAAAAATTTTGGTTTCGTTTATTGGGGCATTTTTACTGCTCAGTTGGATGAAGAAATTTAAGTTTTTTCAGCAACGTTTCCAAGCATGGACACAACGAGTTTTGGCTTGGATTATTGCCTTTATTTTGCTTTGGTCTGGTCTGAGCTACATTCAATACGATTGGAAAGATGAAACCAAACAGGCGTATCAACAATGGATGAGCTATCAAAATAATATTGTTGAAAGTCAAATTGCTCAAGATTTACAGCAGGCCAACATTTCATCGACTGAAAAAGCCTATGTGTTGGCACAAGTGGCTTTGTTGCATCAACCTGCCGATCGTAAAACTGCCAATGTCTATGTGAATCAATTGATTGTCGCTGAGAAGAATAACTCGATTCAGTTTAAACAATATGATTTTAAGCCTGAACAGTTATGGGTCATGCAGCAGCAACTATATGGTAAGAGTATCACCTCAATTACGCAGCCCTTAGATCTGCGTGCACAACAAGCCGAACGTATTTCTCAGATTGTGAATGTAATTTTATGGGGCTTGATTGTGTTGGTTGTTGCTTTAAGCACCATTTTGTATGTACTCGCTAAACAATTGAAAAATCGCCACATGCGCATTCATCAAAAGCTTGATGTCTCTTAAATTTTAATTCGGTTTATCCGATTAAATTTATAAAAACATACTGTTTTACCTATTTATATATTTTGCGTACTATAGCTTCATTGAATGAATTTAGCTGATTTGAACTGCTTAGAATTTGGAGAAATACATGTTAGATCAAAATATTAAAACGCAATTAAAAGCTTACTTAGAACGTTTAGAAAGTCCAATCGAGTTAGTTGCAGCTTTAGATGAATCAGACAAAGCCGCAAAAATCAAAGAACTCGTGACTGAAATTGCAGAACTTTCTGACCAAGTTACGGCGCGTTTTGACGGTTCAAACGCTCGCCGTCCTAGTTTCGGTGTAGCTAAAGCAGGTGAACAACCACGTGTGTTCTTTGCTGGCTTACCGATGGGACATGAGTTTACTTCTTTGATCTTGGCATTATTACAAGTATCAGGTTACGCACCTAAAGTCTCTGATGAAGTCTTGAACCAGATCAAAGGCTTAAACTTGAAATCAAACTTTGATGTGTTTGTTTCATTGAGTTGCCATAACTGTCCAGATGTGGTTCAAGCACTCAACTTGATTGCAATCTATAACCCGAATGCAACTGCAACCATGATTGATGGTGGTTTTTTCCAAGAAGAAGTTGAAGAACGCAAAATCTTAGCTGTACCGATGGTGTTTCAAGACAATCAACATATTGGACAAGGTCGTATGACTTTGGAAGAAATCGTGGCGAAGCTAGACACGAACTCTGCTGAGAAAGATGCCGCAGCACTTAATGCCAAAGATGCTTTTGATGTATTGGTGATTGGTGGTGGTCCTGCGGGTGGTACAGCAGCGATCTATGCAGCACGTAAAGGTATTAAAACAGGTATCGTGGCTGAACGTTTTGGTGGTCAGGTCATGGATACCATGGACATTGAAAATTTCACCACGGTTCAAAAAACTGTAGGTCCGAAGTTTGCTCAAGATATGGAAGCCCATGTACGTGAGTACGGTGTCGACATCATGAATTTGCAACGTGTCAGCAAGATCACAGGTGCAGATCAGACAGCCAATGGTCTGGTTGAAGTTGAATTGGAAAATGGAGCTAAGCTTGAATCGAAAACCATTATTCTTTCAACAGGCGCACGTTGGAGAGAAATGAATGTACCGGGTGAAGCAGAATACCGTACACGTGGTGTGGCATACTGCCCACACTGTGATGGCCCATTATTCAAAGGCAAACGTGTTGCGGTGATTGGTGGTGGTAACTCTGGTGTAGAAGCAGCGATTGACCTTGCAGGGATTGTTGAGCATGTGACGTTAGTTGAGTTTGATACCAAGCTTCGTGCAGATCAAGTGCTACAAGACAAATTAAACAGCTTGCCGAATACCACTGTGATTTTGAATGCGCTCAGTACTGAAGTGGTCGGAGATGGTTCACAAGTCACTGCGTTGAAATATAAAGATCGTGCGACTGATGTTGAGCATACAGTTGAGCTTGCAGGGATCTTTGTTCAGATTGGTTTATTGCCAAATACAGATTTCTTGAAGAACAGTGCAGTTGAATTGAGTAATCGTGGTGAGATCGTGATCAATGATCGAAATGAAACCAATGTCAAAGGTGTATTTGCTGCGGGTGACTGTACCACCGTACCGTACAAGCAAATCATTATTGCGACTGGTGAAGGTGCGAAAGCTTCTCTATCAGCTTTTGATTATATGAT
>NZ_LBMZ01000053.1:0-6379 GCF_001005525.1 Acinetobacter sp. AG1
AATTAACATAATACGCTTTATACGGAATGTTTGAGATTTTGTATTTCGTATCAATATCTCATTCAAAACCGTTATATAGTTTATAGCACTAGAACGGTTTTTCTATGATGGCTTATGCCCCATAATTTTGTTTAGGTTAACTTAATAATTTTTTCACTTATTTAACAAAAAAAGCGACTCACAAAGTCGCTTTTTAGTGTATTTCAATCGCTAAAATTCAGGCTTTCAGAAGAAAATTTAACGTGGTAATACGCCGTATAACATCATATGCACAGTGTGCTCAACCGTACGTTGAAACATGCTACGGTTACGCAAAGTTTTGCCTGTGACCATTTCCATTTGCGTCGAAAAATCAGCGTAATTCTGGGTAATTGCCCAAATATTGATAATCAACAATTCAGGGTCAATCTCTGCCGACAATTTACCTTGCTCTTGCCAAGTTTGAATCACCTTGGTCTTACGCTTAAACAGTTTTTTTAATGGCCCTTTTAAGATCGGTAAAATATGCGGCGCACCTTGAATAATTTCGAGGGCAAATAAACGAGAAGCCTTTGGCTGATCACGTGAGCTTTCAA
Organism: Acinetobacter sp. AG1; assembly: GCF_001005525.1. Taxonomy (NCBI): domain Bacteria; kingdom Pseudomonadati; phylum Pseudomonadota; class Gammaproteobacteria; order Moraxellales; family Moraxellaceae; genus Acinetobacter; species Acinetobacter sp. AG1. The sequence continues at coordinate 576 of NZ_LBMZ01000053.1, forward strand.
TTTTCTGAATTAAATAGTGAGTCAGAGCTTCAGTTGGCTCAAGTTCTGATTCTAAGGTTTGTAAAGGCGCGAGCCATTTTTGCAGTACGGTTGTCAGTACTTCAACATAAAGAGACTCTTTATTTTCATAATAATAGAAAATATTAGATTTATGCATATTTGCGAGCTGGGCAATCTCATCCAGACTAGCACCACTGAATCCATAGACGGAAAAAACATCGAGGGCAGCATTCAGCAGTTGATTGCGCTTTTGTGTACTTTTTTTCTGTTCCATCTGCGAGCTTGATTCAAAAAATGTCATTGACATTGTAAGATAAATTGTCCGATTTGTGCACAATAACACAGTTTTTTTGTCGAAAAATACGCAGTTCTAAGATGAATTGAAGCGATCTAATTGATAATACTTGAAATCTAAAAAATGAATTACATATTTTGTAAACAATTCAGTGTTAAATGCTGATCAATAAGCTCATTTTTTGATGCATATCCAGTGGGTTTTATGATCATAGTGCGGTTTTAAGTTGCTAAAACCGCATCTAACACTTGTTGTTCCAACTGCGCAAATGCAATAGTTTTCTTACGTGGTCGTGGTAAATTCACTTGAAATTGATGTGCAATATGTCCTTGATCTAGCAAAATAATTCGATCTGCCAATTGTACCGCTTCACTGACATCGTGTGTGACCAGAATTGCAGTAAAACCTTGTTCTTTCCAAAGGCGTTCAATCAAGCTTTGCATTTCTAAACGCGTTAGAGCATCTAGTGCACCTAAGGGTTCATCCAGTAATAAAATACGTGGTGCGTGAGATAGTGCTCTGGCTAATGCTGCACGTTGACGTTGACCTCCAGAGAGTTGAGTTGGCCACTGTGTGGATTTGTCTTTTAAGCCTACTTTTTCTAATAAATTTTCAGCAAGTGGGTGTTGATCTTTTGGTAAACCTAATTGCACGTTCTGTAAAATATTTTTCCACGGAAGTAAGCGTGGATCTTGAAACATAACGCGAATATCATCGTTTGTGATGCCTTCACGAAAGTTTCTTGCGGATTGAAATTTAATCTCGCCATAGCTGGGTTTTTCAAGTTGGGCGATTAAGCGGAGTAGGGTACTTTTACCACAACCACTGCGACCTACTATGGCGACAAATTCACCTGCTTGAATATTTAAGTCTAAGTCCTCAAGCACTTTGACTTCACCATAAAACTTATACAGTTGTTCAATCAGAATATTTGCACCATTGCTATTGCTTGGAGTATTCGATGCTTCAGATTCACCAAGGGGTTGAATCAAGGGATTTTCATAGAAATTTAAATTTAAATTGCTCATATAGTTGACCTTTTTATTTTTGATAGCCTGCATGCCAACGTAATAAATATCGCTCTAGCGCTCGCGCCAATACATCCGCTAATTTTCCAAGTATGGCGTAAAGTAAAATACCGACCAAAACGATATCGGTTTGTAAGAACTCACGTGCATTCATGGTCATATAACCGATTCCTGCTTGAGCGGAAATCGTTTCTGCCACGATAAGCAGTACCCAAACCAAACCTAAAGCAAAGCGAAGTCCCACTAAGATAGAAGGCATTGCACCAGGTAGAATGATCTCTTTATACAATTGCCAGCGATTGAGTCCGTAGCTTTTACCCATTTCAATCAACTGAGGGTCTACTGAGCGAATACCATGATAGGTATTGATGTAGATTGGAAAAAATACACCTACTGCGACCAAAAAGAGTTTGGCTGTTTCATCAATACCAAACCACAAAATTACCAGCGGAATGAGTGCTAGCGCAGGGATGTTGCGGATCATTTGCAATGTGGTATCAAGTAAGGTCGATGCAATGCGTGATGAACCATTAAGTAGTCCTAAAAGTAGTCCGAGACCACCACCGACCAATAAACCAAGCAGGGCACGACCTGCGCTGACTTTGACATGATGCCAAAGTTCACCACTGATCAGTAAGTGCCAAAAAGCACTCACTACAGCAGTTGGAGCAGGTAATACACGGCTTTGTAATAGACCTGAACTTGAAGCAGCTTGCCAAATCAGCAGCAATAAAACTGGAAACAACCACGGCAGGAGACCTTTGCCTATTTTTTGTGTTCCACGTGAAACATTATTTAGAAATGGTGTTGCACTCATGCCTCCTCCTTAACCAACGCTTTCGGTGTTTTGACCTCAGGCACATAGTTATTGGCAATGATTTCACCAAAAGGACCTGTGAGATGTGGTTGTGCCAGTTTCTCACGAGTTTTGAGTGGCAGAAGTGGAAATACTAATTCAGCAAAGCGGATCGATTCTTCCAAATGTGGATAGCCAGAGAAAATAAAGGTATCAATCCCCAAGTCAGCATATTCTTGAATACGAGCAGCAACAGTTTCTGGATCACCCACTAAAGCCGTACCTGCACCGCCACGAACTAAACCGATACCTGCCCATAAGTTTGGTGAGACTTCTAATTGATCTTTACGCCCGCCGTGCAAAGCTGCCATACGTTGCTGCCCGACCGAGTCCATTTGTGCAAATTTTTTCTGCGCCGCTGCAATAGTCTCATCATCTAAATATTGAATGAGTTCATCGGCGGCAGCCCAAGCTTGTTCATTGGTTTCACGAACAATCACGTGCAATCGGATACCATAATTTAGAGTACGTCCTTTGGCTGCTGCTTGAGCACGTAAATGATTAATTTTTTCTTCCACCGCAGCAGGTGGTTCACCCCAAGTTAAATAAGTATCAACCTGTTCAGCGGCGAGTTCAGTTGCTTCTGTTGACGATCCACCAAACCATAAGGGAGGATAGGGCTTTTGCACAGGTGGATAAAGTAATTTTGCTTCATCAACACTGAGTCGTTCACCATGAAAAGTAAAAGATTCACCTGTATGGGAGCGAGTCAGAATCTCACGCCAAATTTTGACATATTCAGAGGCAGTCTGATAACGAGTGCTGTGATCTTCATATAGACCATCGCCCTTGAGTTCCTGCTCGTCACCACCTGTTACAAGGTTGAGTAAAATACGACCATTGGATAGGCGATCAAAGGTAGCAGCCATGCGCGCCGCCAATGCTGGTGTTGTAATTCCAGGACGTAGCGCCACCAAAAACTTTAATTGTTTGGTTGCATCAATGAGGCTTGCTGCTGTGATCCATGGATCTTCGCAAGAACGACCTGTTGGAATCAATACGCCAGCATAACCAAGGTTGTCGACAGCAACGGCAATTTGTTTCATATAAGCATGATCGACCTGACGTGCGCCCTTGCTGGTGCCTAAGTAACGGCTGTCACCATGAGTGGGGATGAACCAGAAAATATTCATGTCGATATTCCTTATGAAGAATGAGATCATGTGAATGAGACAGATTGCATCGTGTTTTAGATTGCAATCTGCATGGGGGATAAAGCACTTTGATTGATCACAATCAAAACCGATGAGAAATTACCTAAAGTAGACTCTCAATTATTGAACTTGGTTTTTTAATACAGCATCTGCAATGACCAGTTGCTTTGGAATTAATTTCTGAGCAAAAAAGGCATCAGCTACGTACTGCTGTTCTTTTGCAACTTTTTCAGAAATTGGCTGAACACCAAAACCCATGCGAGAAATTGAAGTTTTTAAAACATCGAGTTCAAGTGCGGTTGGTTTTTCGAGTAATTTTGCAGCATCATCAGGATGGGTCTTTACCCAATCCGTGGTTTGATTCAATGTTGTCACCAGTGTTTTTAGAACTTCGGGATGTCCTTCCGCAAACTTACGATCAGCTAAATAGAATTGATGATTGCTGACCAAATGCTCGCCGTTTGCGATCACACGTGCATGGATTTGATGCTCTGCTGCTGCGAAGAATGGATCCCATATCACCCAAGCATCGACTGCGCCTTTTTCAAAAGCTGCGCGAGCATCTGATGGTGGTAAATAAACAGGCTGAATATCATTTAAAGTTAAATTATTGGCTTCTAGTAATTTCAATAAAAGAAAATGAACGTTTGAGCCCTTGTTCAATGCAATACGTTTACCTTTCAGGTCTTGTACAGATTGTATAGGTGAATCTTTTTGAACGATTAGGGCTTCTGCGGTAGGTGCTGGTGGCTGATTTGCAACATAGACCAAGTTAGGATTTGCTGCTTGAGCAAAGATTGGAGGCGCTTCACCGGCCTCCCCAAATACGACACTACCTACATTTAAGCCTTCTAAAAGTTGGGGGCCGGCTGGAAATTCAACCCATTTTACATTGACACCCTGAGCAGCAAGATTCTTTTCTAATTCACCTTTTGCTTTGACAATCGGCAAAATACCATACTTTTGAAAGCCGATATTTAATGTGGTGGTTTCTTGTTTTGGTGTTGCTTGCTGCTCAGGTTTTTTTGCACAACCCGCAACGCCCATTACGCCAGCAATAGTTGCTGCGATGATGGTTGAAGTTGCCCATGAGCGATTGATAAAAATAGCCATGTTGATTGTGCTCCCCAGAAAATTACAAGATCTAAATAAGTTGAGTAATTAAGCTAAAACTTTTTTTAATGCATAAAAAATAAATAATTGGGCTTTGCTTATGATGAAAAGTGCAAAATAGAAAAATAGATAATGTTATTGAGAAGATGAATAAGCATTGAAATTTAATTAATACTTAAGTTTCTGTTTTATATTTATATTTTTAAAAATTCAGTGCGCTTATTTTTCTAATGAGCTGAATAAAAATAGAAAAGAAAGAAGTCAAAAGATATCTTTATCAGAAATAAAGATATCTTCAGGTCAAATATAATTAGAACAAAACTTTTTTGAAGACTAAGGAATTACGCTGATAATTGTACAGCGCTTGTCGAGCATTCGGTAAATCATCAACACTTGCTGGGCTGAAACCCTGCTCTAAAAACCAATGTGCGGTACGGGTTGTGAGAACAAACAGTTGTTGAATACCTTGTTGTTTCGCTTTGGTTTCCAAAAATTGCAAAATTTGGCTACCACGATTCGATTTACGATAACTCGAATCGACAGCGACACAGGCAATTTCAGCAGATTTAATTTCACCTGATTCAGCAGGAATAGGATAGAGCGCTGCACAGGCTAAGATCATGCCATCTCGTTCAATCACCGCGAACTGTTCTATTTCACTTTCAAGACGTTCACGTGAACGATAGACTAAAATACCTTCCTGTTCGAGCGGACGTAATAAGTTGATTAAACCGCCGACATCATGAATATTGGCAATGCGTACTTCTTCATAGTGGGCATCTGTGATTAAAGTGCCAATCCCGTCGCGTGTAAATAGTTCTTCAATCAAAGCACCATCATAAGTATATGAAATGAGGTGAACACGATGCACCCCAGACAATGAAGCCTGTTGAGCTTGTTTGAGGTGTAAGGCGAATTCTGGATATTGTGTTTGGTATTGTTGAATATAAGGTTCAAGTTGATACGAGCTTAATTCACGTAATAATTGTTGTTGCTCATTCATTAATCCTTGTTTTTCACCCAAGAAAATCAATTTATCGGCTTGTAATGCAGTTGCTGTTTTGGTCGCGACTTCTTCCGCCAATAAGTTAAATACTTCTCCAGTGGTTGAATAACCTGTAGGTCCTAGTAACACAATATTGTGATTATCTAAGTGGCGTTGAATCGCATCGGTATCAATTGAACGGACTTCACCTGTAAGCTGAAAATCAACCCCATCCCGAATGCCATAGGGTTTAGCCGTTACAAAGTTACCCGAAACCACATCAATGCGAGCACCATACATGGGTGAATTTGCTAAGCCCATTGATAGAAGAGCTTCAATTTCTAAACGAATCGATCCAACTGCATTCATGACA
>NZ_LBMZ01000015.1:0-1584 GCF_001005525.1 Acinetobacter sp. AG1
TTGACCTTGTTTGACTTGATCGCCTAACTGAACATACATTTTTTTCACTTGACCTGAAACCTGAGCACCCACACTGACCATCTTGGTTGCTTCAAGTACACCCGTTGCGAGTACTGAATCTTCAATATCACCTTTGGAAACTTCAGCACTAATATATTGTGGTGCTTGATCTTTAGGTTTAAAGAAAAACCATGCGACGGCTGCAATAATCGCCACACCGATAGCGATTATTATTATTTTACTTAATGGTATTTTTTTAGAACTTGTTTTTAGCATGGCAACAGATCGAAATTTGGAAACTCAAACCAGTATAAAAGCGAAATAAGGATAAAACGTGGATATTTTTAATCTATAATGATAATTATTATCAAATTTATTTGAATTATTCGACTAGAATCTGATAAATATTTTGAATACCAATGGCTGCATTTTCTGCGATTGAGACTCCTCCCTTGGATGGAAGCATTGCTTCACGAGGATTGATGCGGATGAGTTGTGGTGCGAAGCGTTCACTGAAATAACGAACGGTTGGAATGGTCGTACCAGCACCTATTTCAATGATAATAGGTTGATTGTGGGCTTCTAAAAAATTTTCTAAGCATCTCGCTTGTTGAATGTGTCTTTGGCTGACCCAAGCATAATCATTAAACATCAAAATATTTGGACGGGATAACTTGCCACAATGTGGGCATAGTGGGAGTTGTCCTAGCCATTGACAATTTTGATGATCAATCTCAGGCGTTAATTCATTTGCTGACCATGTTGTGAGTTGGCAAGGTTCTGAGCATTGAAGATGGTGGATCGAGCCATGACACTCATAAATTTGGTTTGGATCAAAACCTGCTTTTTGAAACTGCCCATCAACATTCGAAGTAAATACAAAGTAGGGTAGTGCTAATTTTTCAGCGAGTTGCTTGAGTAAATTAAAACCTTGATGCGGCATGGTTTGACGATATAGTGCCAAACGATGTCCATAAAAACCCCATGCTAAATTTGGCTGAAATTCAAATGCTGCTGGATTGGCTATTTCGGTAAAGTCGATACGTTGTTTACCGAGTTCTGGATAAGCTCGCCACATGCCTTGATTGCCTCGAAAGTCGGGCAGACCTGAGTCAACGCCCATACCTGCACCCGCACTGATAATTAGGCTATCGGCTTTTGAGAATAAACTTTTAATTCTTTCAATTTCGATGGGGCTGAGTTGCTGCATGATTCGTATTCTTATCCTCTGTCATCGTAGTAGTTTATTGAGATGATCTCAGCATAATTTACCCTAAAATTGAGAAATATTGAGTGAATTATGACTTTCTGATGATGATTGAGCTAACGGCGATTGATGACCTATTGAATTCTATTGATGAGACGATCTTGATTTAGAAAAGATCACGTTTATGTATTTACAGTAGGTTGAATTACATCATTCATTAAAAAATGAGTTACGTTTCTAATTTAACTTTCCCAGCCTCATTATTTTTTAAAAATTACTATAAATTTCAATTTCTTATATTTATTTTTAATATAAGGTAAATAAATTTAATAAAACCTTAATTTTTTTATGGATTTAAGGGTGTAAAAATTGTAAGA
>NZ_LBMZ01000062.1:0-9566 GCF_001005525.1 Acinetobacter sp. AG1
CACATGGGCAACGAAAGACATCGTTGTTATTGCTGATATTGCAGTTACTGCAAATATTACACTGAACAAATCTATGGCTACACAGACTCGGTCTATTTATAATAAAAATGGACTTGAGATATTTAGCATTGATGCGGAAGGAAGTGTTGTAGAGAAACAATACAATGAGTTGGGTAAAGTTACTCATGTCATCTCATACGATAAATCGATCAATATTATTGGTGAAAGCCTTACTCAAGAAGCAATTCGAACCGCATTGCAAACCGCGAATGCCAGCTCAAAAACAGAGTCGTCTTATTATGATCTACTCGGTCGAGTTGTTTATACTATAGATGCGGCTGGGTATATTTCACGATACGATTATGATGGATTAAATAATTTATTAAGAATATGGAATTTTAAAGAAGTAATAAAGCTAAGCCGTTTAAGTACATTGGCTCAATTGGATGCAATTTATAAAGCATCGACGATACCTGTTTTTACAATACAGTATATGTATTACGATAAATTGGGGAGAAAGATTTATGACCTGAATCAAATTTCCATACTTACTCGTTATAGTTATGACGAATTAGGCAATTTGGTTAGTAAAAAAGAAACAGCAATTAGCTATGTTACTGTGCTTGATGTATTGCGAACCAAAGATGCTAATGGTGTTTTTACGTCAGATCGACCTGCAGCAACGACAGATAATTATGATGCAGGCTTGAAGTTACTCACTGATGCTCAGTTTAGAGAGACAAACTATTATTACGATAAATTAGGCCGAGTTAAGTACATTATTGATGCTTTGGGTTATGTGACTCGCTTTAATCATAATGCTTTAAATAAAGTTATAAATACGGTGAAGTACTACGATGCGATCAGTCTCAGTCGTGGTAGTAGTTTAGAGCAGCTCAATGCGGTTTATCTTGCATCAACGCCACCCCCGTATACAGTCACAGGGACCTTATATAATGTTACTGGGCGTAAAATCCTAGAATTTAATGAAATGACCTTTTTTACCTATTATAGCTATGATGCCTTAGGCAATGTGGTGAGTAAAAAGGAATCAACGTTTACAGTGGGTGAACTCCTCGATTTGTTAAGAACCAAAGATGTCAATGGTAATTACACGACGGACAGGCCTACAACAACCCTTGCCAACTGTATTCAGGCAATGTCATTGGTTCCGGCAACCAAATTACGTGAAACCAAATATTATTACGATAAAGTTGGACGCGTAGTTTATGACATTAATGCTTTAGGATCGGTAACCAGTTATAGCTATGATGCACTTGGGAATTTGATCTCAAGCAAACAGTCGAGTCTGAATTCAGATAGCATTTTAGATTTATTAAGAAGCAAAGATGCGAGCGGAAACTTTACAACCCCACGCCCTGAACTGAATACAGACAATCTAGAAAAAGCATTTAAGCTGATTTTTTATTTGAACTATAGAGAAAGTAGTTCATTTTATGATAAGAATGGTCGACTTGCTTATAGTATCGATGCTTTAGGCTATTTGACACGTTATAGCTATGATGCTTTTGGTAATGTCAGTAATATAGCGCGCTTTAATATGAAAGTAGGCCATGGGGGGAATACCTTTGCACAATTAAATTCTCTATTTAGGACACCTGCGACTTTACCCCCACATACGATTACCCAATATAATTATGATGCTTTAAACCGAAAAATTAAAGAAACAGATGCAGAAGGCTTCTCAGTCGAAACGGGCTATGATGCCTTTGATAATGTGATTTGGGTAAAAGACAAACTCGGTAATAAAGGCTATTTCTATTATGATGCCCTGAATCGAAATACAGCTAAGATTGATGCAGAAGGTTACTATTCTTACTATGCTTATGATGTATTTGGGCGTCAGTTGTATGAAGGTAAATATTTAACTCCTGTAGGTGGTTTAGATAAAATTGAAGATGCGAATGGTCTGTTGAATGCAGTCAAGGTGCTTGCAACCAGTACCGAAGCTGCACCAACCACACAGCCTTATCTTGATGGTACCCAGTATGCCACTGCAATTAGCTACCAATATGACAAATTAAATCGTAAGACCAGAATCACCGATATATTGGGCAACTACGAAGAATATACTTATAACAATGGCTTTAGCCAACCAGCGACTTATCGCAATAAGCTTGGGGGTGTTTATAGTTATGTTTATGACCGATTAGGTCGTCTAACCCAAGAAACATTACCAGAGAAATCATCTGGTCTCGATGTTATCAATACGTATGAATACGATGCCTTTGGGAATAGAATCAAACTGACTGAAGCTAAAGGTCTGACTGAGCAACGTGTTTCGGTTTACGAATATGATGGCTTAAACCGACTGACCGCAAAAATAGGTGAAGCAGTTGATGTAGTTCAGTTAAAAGCATTAGATCCAAGCAAGCCTGACCTTAAAGACAAAGTCGTTACGACAGGTGTCATTCCACGAGAAAGCTATCAATATGATGGCTATGGCAATCAGATTTTAAAGACGGATGCGAATGGTGCTAGGACCTTTAGTTTCTATGATCAAAATGGCCGCAAAATATCTGAAATTAATGCTGTGGGTCAACTGACGCAGTGGGAATACAATCCCTTTGGACAAGTCATTAAATCAATATCCTATGAAACACCAGCTACATTCCCGACAGTGGCAGGTGGTGAATTACCTAGTAATGCATTGCCAGTAGGTAATTTCCGTGTTGTTGAATATGGTTATGATAAATTGGGTCGCCAAATCTGGGTGAAGAGCCCAGATGTGTATACCTATGATTATGATCTAGATGGAAAAGGTGGCTTAGTTAAGCAAGCTGCGATTGAAAAGAATTACTACGATGGTAACGGCAATCTAATCCGTGTTGAAGATGCCAAAGGGGGCATCACTTACCATTATTATGATGCGATAGGTCGCAAGATATTAACAGTTGATGCGGGTGGCTTTGCCACTCAGTGGATCTATGGCAGTGATGTCACCAATAAGGTGAATATCTTAACGGAAATCAAATATGCCCAAAAACTAACACAAGCTCTATTACCAACAGATCAATTCAGTCAAGTGAAGACTTTATTGATTGTAGATACCAATAATGACCGTAAGACTCTAACGACATTTGACCGTAAAGGACGCATCAGCAAAACTGAACTGTTTAATGTCAAATATACGGATGGGACAACCGTTAAAGTCGGAAATAGTACAACAAGTTTCACTTATAACGGTTTGGATCAAGTCTTAACCAAAACAGACGATGCGGGGACAACCAGTACATCTTATGACAAACTTGGTCGAGAAAGCATTCGAACCTTTGGGGAATATAAAGACAGTAATAATGTGGCGGTCAAACAGCGTATTTTTACTGTTTATAATGGTTTAGGATTATTATATACCAGTTCCATTTTAGGTTTGGTGGATAGCTCAGGTTCAGATGACCGTGTGACCATTTATGCCTATGACAAGCTGGGTCGTTTGATTAAAGAGACCAATGGCAACATTAGCCATAGTGTGAACTATGGCTATGATTTAATGGGTAATCAAACGTGGGTGAGTACCGATCGTAAGACTAACTCAACGGTTGTTAAAACAGATGAAACCCTGATTGAATATAATCAATTAGGTAAAGAAACGGCTCGACGCGTAAATGAAGGATCACGCCCTACACAGAGTAGTACCACAGTTACATGGAAGACACTAGAGCAACGTGAAACACGCTATAACGTGTTTGGGGAAGTCACTGGAAAACGTTTAGTCAATCCAAATAGCACCACGAAAGCGACAGATCCTTGGCAGGAAGTGACGGAATACAATAACCAAGGTAAGGTATGGAAGAGCAATGCCAATAATGGGGTGACACGCTATTATTTATATGACCGAAATGGCAATGCAACTTTGCAGTTGGACACGACGGGTTCAACAAACGTTACAGCAAAAACCCCGCAGCAACTAACCAATCTGACTGGTGTGACGTATACGGAAACCGTCTACGACAAACGGAATCAAGTGGTTGCAGTAAGACAACCGAAGTTCAGTCAAGACACTTTAGATACGACGTTAAACCTGTTTGGTCAGACTATTTCACGAACCACAGAAAAGTCAACAGTTGTTTTAACCGATAATAGTAGTAGCACCAATAAACTGAGTTTTAATGCAGATACGCAGAAACTCAATATTCAAGCAAATGCACAAGCCAAACGCTTGGTGATTAAATACTGGCCAAAAAATGAGACTGTCACCAGTGATAAGGCATTCACCATTGACATGCAAGCGGGTACAACCGCAGGTGCCTTTGTACTAGATATCTCCACGATTACCGCTAATACGGATCTCAACTTTAGTTATAGCAGTACCGATGTTAACGGTAAGGTTTTAGAAAGTAGTACAGGCACGCTTAAACGCTCTGTAAATGTTATTGAAAAGTTCTCGGGTGGGAGTGTGACTGCCAATCCGAATGCAACTACCAATTCGGTTGCAAATAGCATAAGCAATGTAGCGATTGATGTTTTTAGTGATTATAAGTTGCCGATTACATTGATAGGACAACAAGTTCAAAAGGTTACAACAAAGGAGGTATTAGGCATTTGGGGTAGTCTGAAAAGTATTAGCATAGCTTATGATGAAGGAATCTTGGTGCAAAAAATAAAGTTTGCACTTCCTTCTCAGTTGCAAGGTTTTGGAAATGGGAACTTTGAGATTGAATTAAGTGTTGATAGTGCTGATGGCTTAGATAAAAAGATTTATAAACAGAGTGTAAGTTCAACAACTAGTTCTATTGAATTTCCACTAGATCTGAATAATGATAAATTTCTAGGTGGTAAAAGTTATAATATAAAGGTTTATAAGAGAATATCACCAGCAATTAAAGAATTGATAATAAACTCTGATAATAAAATTCCTGATAAGATAAAACGCTCTTATACGGGTCTATTACTTAATAACTCACCTAAAATATATTCTGCTGAAGTCGGTGAAATATCTGATATTGGTGCACAAGTAATAGAACAACAAGGATTATTAAATTCTTATAATCATTTAATGATCACGGGTGTACCAGTGGGGACGAGTCGTGTTGAGGTAAAATATAAGCTGCAAGGTACAGGACAGTGGAGTACTTTAATAAATAGTGCAGCTTTATATAATAATATCTCGGGTTGGTATCAGGCGAATCTAAGTACTTTAGATCGTAATGCGAACTATGACTATCAATATATTACTTATAATGCAAAAGGGGATATATTGGGGGGTGGTCAAGGTGTGATGAATACGGCTGTGAATAATGCTAGTATTGATCAAAAGGCTTTATCTGTTGAGGATATACCTAGTATCTATAACGATAAGAAAGAGACTGTTAATACTAGGCAGGATGTTGTTAAGGGAGTATTTTTTGATTCAAATATTGGTATTGTTTCTATTTCTGCAGGTGAAAAATATACGAATAATATTAGGTCTCCAATAAAGTTAGTATATTCTTTTAATAATGAAATTTTGAAAAAATATGGGGATAATTTTGTATTAATATTTAATAATTATTTTGGAAATGGTTATACTAAAACATTACAACCATTTGCTATAACTTCAAATATTGGATCAACAACGTTTGCTTTTGAGCTTGCATATGAGGAGTTTGAAAAGCTTAGTACCAATACAAGTTCGTATGAAGGAGTAAGATGGACATTTGATGTCAGATTAGCTTTGGTAGAAAACAATAGATTTATTCAAGTCGGGCAAATGTATCAAGATGTTCTTGTTAAATCACATTTCCCAGTGGGTGATAAGCCAACGCGTTATATTGAAATCCCTGCAGGTAGTCCTATCTCTAATTATATGACTCTGGTGCGTAAATCTCATCTCAGACTTTTAAATCAAAGTGCTAATACATTTATGGTCATGGCCTATTATAGAGAATTAGGGAGTAATGAAACGTATAAAACAACATCTGCACGCATTACTGGTTTCTCTAAGGATATTTATGGTCAAGAAATTAGTGGTAATTTTGAGTTAGAGTTGTTGAATATAGATCCTACTAAAAAATATGAATTTCAATACATTTCTTATGATAAGGATTATCTTGTTATTAATCGCCAACAGGGGGTTTTGGAACAGAATGCTCAGGGTGTGAAAGTTACAACCACTCCATTAAATTATGGGGGAAATGGTTTTGTTATGTATCAATATAAAACCATTGAGTTTATTGATCAATTCGGGGTGAAGCTAGATTCTCAAGCAAAAATTGCACTTAAAATACGTAAAATAGGTGAAAATAGTTGGCAAGAAGCACATTCATCATATGGGTATAGGCAAGTTGAAGATAGACTCTTTAGTTTTTCGATTAAGAATATGTTGGATTGGTATTATCATGCTGTTTTACCAGGAGAGTACGAATTTAAGTTAGAGCTATTTGAAACAGCTGCAGATACTGTAGCCAAAGAAGGTATAATTGGTAAAATCAGTCTAACTAGTACTGAACCTAAAGTAGTCAGTTACATCCCAAAATCCTTTGTCCAAAATCAAATTACCTTTTCAGGACAACCTGTTGGTAGTAAAACGGTTACAGTCAAATACGGTACTGCTAACGGTCAACTCAACCAAACCGCTGTTTTAGCTGTGGGTGCGGATGGCAAAGCCATTCTTGATGCAACTGCGATTGCCGAGATGAACCTATTTGGTAGCACCACGGTTTACTATAGCTATGAAACAACTGATGAAAATAATAAAGTGCTTAATCGAGCAACTGGTTATATCAATGTTGGATTAGGTGCTGGATCAGGACATCATAACAGTAAAGTAAATGACAGTTGGATTGACTTTCAACCTGCGCAAAACAATGGCACCAAGATGGAGATTTACTACCGGAAGCGTGACGTTGATGCGCAAGGGAACTTTGTCTCTGATCTGATTAATGCTGATATTAATAGTGATGCTTATTGGGGAGATAAAGCTCAATTCACCACCGTGGCTCTAACCCCACAAAATGGTGTCTATCGCTGGAATATTAATAACCTTGTACCAAGTTCTGGTTTTACAAATTATGAATATTTCTATCAACTCTATGATGCAAGTGGCAAAGTGATTGCCTTTGTACCAGGGAAAGTCACGGTAGATAGTAACGGTAATGGTGACACCCAACAAACCAAATGGATGATTAATGGTTCGGGCAATGAACAAAATCAAATTATCCGTAGTCAGACTTACAATGCCTTTGGTGAAATTATCAGTGAAACCGATGGTAATGGCAACACCATAACCTCAAGCTATAACACGCTTGGAAAATTAATCGAGAAAAAATTACCCACTGTTGATATTCGTAAAGCAGATGGTACGGTTGTTCAAAGCAATCCAACCCTTGAATATGCCTATGATCTCGCAGGGCGATTACTCACCACCAAAGACGCTAATGGCAATATCAATAAACAAAGCTACATCAATGGTCGTAATCTAGAAACGGGTGATTGGCTGGTTGCCAATGAAACCCATGCAGATGCTGGTCAGGTGATCAATGGCTATGATGTATTTGGTAACTTGAAAGCTCGCACCAATGAGATTGGAGTGAAGACAAGTTATGACTATGATATCAGTGGTAACCTCACCAAGATGACCAAAGCTGCACGAACAGCAGGTAGTGCAGGTGCAATCGCGATCAGTGATGCTGCTGGTGTCCAAAAAGTCCTCACCGATATCTTTGGTTATGATGAACTTGGCAATCGTATAACTGTCACCAATGCACTGGGTAATGCAGTTGCAACGGAATACGATGCATTAGGTCGAGTGATCCAAACCAAAACAGCAGAAGGTGTAGTGACCAATGTTGATTATGCTTATGATGCCAATATCCTAAATATCAATGGCAGCAAAGGCGGAATTAAACGCACCGAAACCGATGTCTTAGGTAAAACGATTATTGATGAACAGGATTACTATGGGCGCAATGTCAAACATACCGATAAAGGTGGACATGTTTCGAGTTACATCTTTAATGCGGGTGGCTGGCTGACCAAACAAAGCAATACCCAAGGACAAAATATTGACTATACCTACTATAACAATGGTTCGATCAAAGAAATTCGAGATGTTGCATTAAACCTCCTCACGGCTTATCGCTATGACGATAATGGCAACCGCATCGAAGAACGTTACCAAGAGCTCAATGCCAAAGCTGGTGAACCACGAGTCTTCCAAAATGCGTTGATTGGTTATGATTCATTGAATCGTAAGATCAATGTGCAAGATCAATCCTTTAATATCCACTATGACTATGATGCCAATGGCAACATCATTCACATGCTGGCGAATTATCGAGATGCGGTGAATGCTGCCCCAAAAACGCAAGATTTTTGGTACAACTATGACAACATGAATCGATTTACCGTCAGTATGGGAGTATTGAACAGTACGACTAAGCAAGTCGAACGTGGTGATACAGGGATCAAGCTTGAGTATGACAAGCTAGGACAACGCCTATCCGCGGACTATGGCAAGAATGCGCTGAACTCCAACAAAGCCCATAAAGAAAGCTATGCCTATACCACCGATGGTTATCTAGAAAAAGTTGAAAATCAGGACTATGACAGCACTGGTAAAGTTTTAGGAACGAAATATACCCTTTCTATACGCTCTAATGATGAACTCGGTCGCGTCAAAACTTATAGAGAAAATAAAGAAAATAGTAATGACGAGTATCAAACCACGACCACGATCTATAACAAAGATAACCAAGTCAGTAACCAAACTAAAACAGGTAGTAATGCAGGTAAAACGACTTACAACTATCGTGCTGATAAGGTCACACTAGATAACACGGTCATGGAACCAAGTACAGGCGGCTCGGCTCAAACCACCACATACGAATATGAATGGTGGGATTCAGCCAAACAGAAAAAGATAACCACGACGACCACTGTCAATAACAATACGCTGACGGGTATTACTGATTTTAGTTATGACGTGAATGGGCATATCAGTGGGTTTACGGATACTCAAAATACGCAAAACAAACGCTCTGCTAGCTATATCAATAACTCACAAGGGATGGTGTTACAACGTAATGAGTTGATTAATGGTTCGATGAACCGTTACCGTAACTTCTATTACATCAATGGACAACGCATTGGTGATGTGAGTAACGATGGCCCATCACGAGAAGACTATGTTCAAAATATCCAAAACAGTCGGGCAACACCAACCCAAGCCAAAGATTTTAAACCGATTTCATCGGCAGATTTCGATCAGAACTTTGAGCCGATCAATGCCCAATACCCATCGAGTGCAGCGACAAGTTATGTAGTCAACAATGGAGACACCCTACAGAGTATTGCTTTGTCAGTATGGGGTGATGCTTCGATGTGGTACATGATTGCAGACCTCAATGGTTTGAACACATCGGATAAGTTAACCGCGGGTCAGATTCTTACGATTCCGAACAAAGTGACCAATATTCACAACAATAGTGAGACCTTTAGACCTTATAGTCCGGGTGAAGCGATTGGGGATACGCAACCAACAGTACCAAGTCCACCACCACCACCGAAACCGAAGAAGAAGTGTGGGGGAATTGCTCAGATCGTCATGATTATTGTGGCGGTGGTTG
>NZ_LBMZ01000082.1:0-20613 GCF_001005525.1 Acinetobacter sp. AG1
TTTTAATTTATAAATAAATTCAAAACTTAAGATGAAATGTGAATTTTGGATTAAATATCTTAATTTGTTATTTATTAAAAAAAGAACTGAAATGTAAGATGGTGTTTTAAAAATGCTTATATCATAAGCTTTAGGGGTAATTATGAAATCTTTTTTAGATAATGATTATAAAGTAATTACTTTGCCTGATAATGGTGTTCCTGTAAAACCCATAAGAGCAAAAGCAATTATTTTTTCTGATCAAAACTCCCGTAAGTTATTAAACCAAGTTGAAACCATTGCGCCAAGTTCTGCAAGTGTCATCATTCAAGGTGAATCTGGTACTGGTAAAGAATTGATTGCACGCGAAATTCATTTGAAAAGTGATCGAAGAAACAAGCCATTCCTCGCTGTGAACTGTGGTGCTTTGGTGGAAACACTGGCAGAGTCTGAACTATTTGGATACGAGGCTGGAGCATTCACTGGGGCAAATAAAACTCGGGCAGGAATTTTTGAAACCGCAGATGGTGGTACTTTATTTTTAGATGAAGTTGGTGAGTTACCACTCTCTTTACAAGTCAAGCTATTACGTGTACTGCAAGAAAAAGAAGTGGTTCGTGTAGGTGGGCGAAAACCGATTCCAATTAATGTCCGTATTTTATCTGGTACACATGTAGATTTACGTAAAGCTGTTGCAGAAAATAAGTTCCGTTTAGACTTGTATTATCGTTTGAATGTTGTGGTTCTAAATATTTTACCCTTGCGTGAACGTAAAGGAGATATTTTACCTTTGGTTGATTTCTTCTTAAATTCGTATTCACAGAAGTTGATTACAACAAAGCCTAATATTAGTGACCGAGCAAGGAATGCACTCCTCAATTATAGTTGGCCGGGTAATATCCGTGAGCTAGAAAACAATATTCACTATGCACTGCTTATCAGTGGCGGGAAAACAATTGATATTGAACATTTAAGATTTTCTGAAGAAGGCAGCTCAACTGCATTACCAGATAATGATCTAATCCAAGAGTTTGAAAATATTCTAAAGCGCCTATTTCAAGAGTATGATGGAGAAGCATGGCATATTATTGAAGATAAGATTGTGAATACAGCATTTTCAAGTTGCTGGAATAATCAGGTGAAGACTGCAAAAATGTTGGGTCTTTCGCGCAATGTTTTGCGTAACCTTTTGTCTCGGTATAATTTATTACCCAATAAGAATGAAAATGAAATCGCATAGAAAAAGACAGAATATTTGGTTTTAAGAACATCCATTTTTGACCTATGGATGTTCTTTTTTTATGGTTGTTAATTTAGTGATCCATAAACCTAATTCAAATAATAGCCACATAGGGACAGCAAGAGCAAGCATACTGAACACATCTGGAGGGGTAATGAACATTGCAATAAAAAAGAAGAACACAATGATGTGTTTACGATGTTCTTCTAATTGTTGAATAGAGAGAATTCCAATAAAAATAAGAATATAAGTTAATACTGGAATTTGAAATGCCAGACCAAAAGCAAGAAAAAGCTTTAAACAGAAATCTAGATAGCTATTGATATCCGTCATCGGTAATACATTTTCAGGAGAAGCCAATACAAAGAATTTTAAGGCTAAGGGTAAGATCAGGCCATAAGCAAACAAGAGACCCAGATAAAATAAAAAAATACTGGAAACGGCCAGAGCGACACCAAATCTTTTCTCGTTTTGGTAGAGTGCAGGTGCAACAAATTGCCAAAACTGATACAGGATAAAGGGAATACTCACTAGAATTGCCAGATAAATGTTGAGTTTGAACGGCGCTAAAAATGTACCCATGACATCCGTTGCAATCATGGTTGAGTTAACAGGTAATAATGAGATTAAAGGTCGAGCAAGAACATGGTAGTTTTGTTGGGCAAGCGGGAGAAGCACTAAAAAAATGGCAACAACCGCACCAATGCTATAGATCAAACGCTTTCTTAACTCTTTCAGGTGTTCGCTATATTTCATTTCAGTGAGGTTTTCACTGACGAGATGTTCAGTCATGCGGCTTGATCCTCATTGAATTTATTTACTGTTTTAAAATGAGTTAAAAATGGCGTCTTTAACTTGTCATGTGATTGGATATAGACATAATCCGTGGTGTACGTTGCTTTGGTTCTTTGTTCCAAAGAAACAGTGGATTGTACATTTTCAATTTCTTGTTGCATGAGCGCGAGTTGTTGTTTGAGCTGTTCTTCATTTTGTTTTATTTTTTGCAGCTCTTCTTGCATGATCCTTTTTAGTTCAATCAATTCCAGTTCATTTTCTAGATCATTCTGGATTTTATTGAGGTGGTTTTTAATTGCTCTATATTTGAATAGTACCGTTCTTAATGTTTGAGGAAGCTTTTCAGGCCCTAAAATGATGAGGGCAATAATGCCAAAAGCAAATAGTTCCCCAAAACTGATATTAAACATGGCAATATATCACTTATAACTTGGTCTGCTTCTCGCTATTTGATTCTAACGAATTAATATCTTTGTATTGTTGATTCTGTATTAATTTTGGATCATCAGGATTAACAGAGTCTTTAAAGTCTTTAATTGCACCACCCAAATCTTTTCCTAGGTTTTTTAGCTTTGAAGTGCCAAATAATAAAATAACGATAACGGCAAATAATAGAATATGCCAAATTGATAAACCCATGCTAAAACTCCTGAATAATATATAATAAAGACTATTAATATCACGACATCGTCTGTTTTCTAAATCATATTAATATCGATCAATATTCGATTTAATTATGCGGTATGATCCAGTAGATGAAGTGCTTGATTACGAAAATTGAATAAGCTTTCACTGTCTTTATGTCTTGGATGGGCTAAAGGAATAGGTATAATTTCCTTGATTTTCCCTGGTCGAGCTGACATCACAATCACACGATCTCCAAGATAGACTGCTTCTTCAATATCGTGCGTCACAAGAATCATGGTGATTTTTTCATGTTGCCAGATACGTTGCAGTTCAGCCTGTAAATGACTCCGGGTCATGGCATCCAATGCACCAAACGGTTCATCTAAAAGTAAAATATCAGGTTTATTGACCAACCCACGTGCAATGGCAGCCCGCTGCGCCATACCGCCAGACAATTCGTGAGGGTAGGCATTCTCGAATCCAGTGAGTCCAACAATTTCGATATGCTCTTTCACACGTGCATTTTTTTCTGAACGGCTTAACCCCGTTTCTTCCAGCGCCAAATGGATGTTTTCGGAAACGGTGAGCCAAGGCAGTAAGCGATGTTCCTGAAAAATTAAGCCTCGTTTTAAATCTGTCCCTTGGATCGGAATTTTATTGAGTAAAATTTCACCTTGATAGTCTGGGTCTAGTCCTGCAATTAGACGAAGTAGAGTCGATTTTCCACAACCACTGCTGCCGACAATGGAGATAAATTCGCCTTGCTCAATGTCGAGATGAATACCGTCTAAAACAGTTAAGTTGTTCTGATCACGTTGAAATGATTTATTGAGTTTTTTAATCGAGAGTAAAGGAAAAGACATGTTGAAATCCTGATTGTATTTTTAAATTAGAGGCTACTAAGCTCGCCATTGCAGCAGACGTTTTGAAATGAAGTGGATACATGTGGTCATCAAAATACCGCTCATCGTGACGGTAATTGCGCACACCAATAGGATGTCCATTTCAGCATTAATTTCAGCTTTCATCATGAGATTGCCCAAGCCTGCGCCTGCATTGAATAGCAACTCACTTGCGGTGGTGGTGATCCAGGTAAAAGGGACCGCTAAATTTAACCCCGTTAAAATATGTGGCAAGGCTTGTGGCAAGCGGATTCTTTTAAGTTCACGCCAAAATGAAAACTGATAGATTCGTGCGACTTCACTGTATTTTTCATCATAGTGGCTGAGCCCTTGAAAGGTATTAATGACCAAGGGGAAAAAAGAAGCCAGTGCAATAATAAAGATCTTGGCTTCTTCACCATTGCCAAACCATAAAGCAATTAATGGGGTTAAACCGAGGAGCGGAACTTGTCGGATACTGTTAAACAGTGGCGAAACCAGTGCATTAAAAACTTTTGAATAGGCGAGTAAGGCGCCTAAAATGAGTCCAGCTGTTGAACCAAATAAAAAACCTAATCCCGCTTTCTTCAGACTACCCCATGTATTCACCCATAATTCACCTGTTTCTAGTAGTTGAAGAGCAGCAGAATAAATATTCTGTAAAGGGACAAAGGCATAGGCATGACTAGAGCCTAGTCCTGAGTTGTATTGCCATAACGCTAGTAATATTGCTGGAAGTACGAGACCTTGTAATAGGACCACAGGCTGTTGTAATGCACCTTTCAAAGTCAGTGATAGTGACGACATTATTTCCCCCTTGAACTGAGAGCAGGTGATATAAAGCGTTGTTCGACCAAACGTAAAAGTTTATCGAGGCTAAAACCAATCATGCCTGTGATAAATACCCCGACCATCACCACATCCAGACGAAGCATTTGTCGTCCAAGCTCCATCATCTGACCAATGCCGGTACCCGCTGCAAGTAATTCAACGGCAACTAAAATCAACCATGCTCGGCCTAATGCAATTCGTAGTCCACTGATCAAGGGTGGTAATGTTGAGGGGATGACGATGTACCGCAGCCACGCTCGCGTTTTAAGTTTGTAGATTTGACCGAGTTCAATATATTGTTTAGGAATATTTTTCACTGCATCTGCTGTTGCCAAAGCAATTGGGAAAAAACAGGCTTTGATAATGAGTAAAATTTTAAACAGTTCACCAATCCCAAAAACGAGAATAAAAATAGGAATAAGCACAAAGATCGGAATCTGGTAAAGCAGACTAAATAAGATATAAGTGTAATTACGGAATGTGGTGATTGAACCATAGGCAATTCCAAAAGCAATGGCACTGAGTGCTGCAATCGAAAATCCAAAAAATAATCGAGCAAGACTATCCTTTAAGTGCAGTTGTAGTTCACCACTTTGCAATAAACTCATAAATGTATTCCAGACCGTTGCGGGTGGCACCAGAATTTGAGTTGGAAAAATTTGTAAAGAGCAAATAAATTGCCAAGTAAGTAAAGCCAATATGGGGGAAATCAGAGAGAGCAGCCTATACAATTGCTCAGCAGAAATCCTCCTCCATAACGGCGATCTATCTACAACGATATTCTTTTCAAGTGGGGGATTCACGAGCGTTTTCATCGCTTAGTCTCCCTGTTTATTCTGATGATCGTTTGCATGTAAATTTTGAATTGCTTGCTCGGAAAATTTTGGATTTAACAGCTCATCTGCTTTTAAAGGCGTTTGAATCAACTGGTTTTTCACAGCATGATCAATGACTTTGGCATAGTGTTGTTTAAGGAAATCAACTTTGTATTCAGGTGACCAATCCTGTTGCCATGTACTTGCACTATTTTGGCTTTCACGTTGAATCACAGACAAAGGTTGTCCAAACTTGGTTTGACTCTGCTGAAATTCATTTTGGTGTTGGGATATCCAGTTCATTGCCCTAACTGTTGCATCAGCAAGTAACTGGGTGGTCTCTGGGTATTGTTCAATATAGTTTTTACGTCCCCATAATTCTGCACGCATTTTCCAGTCAGCAGGCAAGGATTGAGATGACCAGATAATTTTACCAAGATGGCGGTCTTGTAAAGTTAGCGCATCACTTAATGTAAAAAATGCATCCACACTTTTGGCAGATAAAGCTGCTGCACCTGCTTGAGGATTGAGGTTAATAATCTGAAAGTCTTTGAGGTTTAAACCTTTGCTTTGTATGAGTTGACCAAAATTGATTTCCCAAGGACGGCCACGATGTAAAGCAATTTTTTTACCTTTTAAGTCCTTAATACTTTTTACCTGTGAATCAGGTGGCACAATCAGATAGACATTATTACCAATCCCCCCAGGCACAACAATTTGTGTTCTTAGCCCAGTTGCATTTAGTACGACAGCTGGTAGGTTGCCATAAAAAGCAAAATCAATTTTATTGTTCAGGAAACTTTCATTCACTAAAGTCGCTACAGCAGCAGTTGTTACTGGCTCCCATTTCAATTCAATATGTTGTTGCTTTAAGGCCTTGAGAAAAATAGGGTCTTGAGAGATGAGTTGTGGTACGCCAATAAAGTCCAGACTACCTGATGTTCCATTTGCTACGACAGCAATACGCAACTGTTGCTGAGTAGGTTTACTCTCAGATGCTTGTTGGTTTTGTTTTGCATCGCAAGCGACGAGTCCTAAAAGACTAAAACTTAAAAATAAGCTAGGAAGAATACGCATATCATCATAAGAATTAAAAAATATAGAGGAATAGAGCAAGATCTAAGCCAAAATAATTAATATATAAAAATCAATTATTTATTATTTTTTATGCTGACTATTGTTGTTGAGTCAGTCATGTATGCTGTGAAACAGACATTTAAATCTATAGAAGTGTTGAAATTTCAACACTGTGTTTTGGTGTGTTTTTACAAAGTTTAAATAAAACAATGATATATGTTAAAAAAATATCGAATAAAAAGCGGCATGATTTCTGCTCATGACATAGCTAACGAACACGATGTCGTGAAATGTTTAATTATTGAGAACTATTATGTCAGTTGAGTTTTTATGGAGAATTCCTGTTCATGGGGATGGTCGTCGAGCACATCAGTTACATACCCGTGGTGAATGGAATCAGTTAAATCCAGCAATTCAATCTCCACAACGCGTGGCTCCGCAACATGAAGATCAGTTATTTGCCTACTATGATTATGTACAACAAGTGGCAAAAGCGGCTGATATTGTTGGTTTTCATGGCGCATTGATTCCCGCTTTTCCTCATACTGAAGAGCCTTGGGTATTGGCTTCAGCATTAGCAAGGGAAACCAAACGACTTCGACTGTTGATTGCGATTCAGCCGTGGTTTATTCATCCAGCCTATGCCAGCCAAATGGCTGCCAGTTTACAGCGTTTAAGTCAGGGGCGAGTAGAGTGGAATGTCATTTCAGGTGGAGGCGGTGCGCAGCAACGTGCTTATGGTGATTTTATTGAACATGACCAGCGCTATGCACGGACCAACGAGTTTTTAGAGTTTGTAAAAGGTTATTCACATCATGCGCCATTTGACTATGATGGCAAGTTTTTTCATGTTGAGCAGGGTGGGTTGAGATACCCAATGAATCAATATGATGTACCTCGGTTATGGTTGGCTGGTGCGAGTGATGCTGCCTTACAAGTCGCAGGACGCCATGCTGATATTCACTTAACTTGGGGTGAACCTGTTCAGCAGCAGAAAAAAGTCATTGAACAGGCGCGAGCGTTTTTTGAACAAAACTCGCCTGATCGCAAAGTCAAATTTGGTATGCGTATTGATATACTGGCACGGCCTACACAAGAGCAAGCTTTTCAGGAGCTTAAACAGATGTATGAAACCATTGCTGTTGATGGTCATGCATTTGAACGAAAAGATACTGAGTCGGTTGGTGCAAAACGTCAGCAGGCCTTGGCGCAGGGTAATCGTTTCGAAGACTTATTTGTAAGTCCGAACGTTTGGGCGGGTATGTCCAATGTACGTGGCGGACCAAACTGTATTTTAGTGGGTAGCTATGAACAGGTTGCAGAGCGTTTGCAAGAATATATTGATATTGGCGTTGGTCATTTCATTTTAGCCAGTAACCCTCATTTGGAAGAAGCCTATCGGGTAGCAGAAGAGGTCTTACCATTGGTTGGATATAAATTAAAATAATAAATTTAGATCCCTTTGAGATATCAAAGGGATCTTGTTGTTTGAACAGCATAACACTGTCTGAAAACCAACATATTGAATATCGATTAATTAAAAAATACTGATTAAAAATATAAAAATCAAACACTTGTTCTTTTGGCATGACTTGTGCAATTTTTTATTCAATATTTTATTTTTCGTTTAAAACCCTATGAGTGAACTAATATTTAACTCGCATAAACGGGCGTTGCTATTTGAACAATATGCACCTGAAGCTAGTTCAAACAACATAGCAGATCCGTTTACACGGCATTCCTTGGAGCTTACGCAACCATCTCCACCACGCTTGAATAAAGTGTTGATTGCGATTATTGCAGTTGCTTCTGCGCATTTAGGAATTTGGTATATCGCAAAACACTTGCCTACACCTACTTTGGACATTCATAAGCCAGAACCCGTGGTGATTGAAATTGTAAAACCTGAAGAACCACCCAAAGTGATTGAACCTAAAATTCCTCCTGTAACAGAGAAACCTAAAACTCCACCGGTTGTGGAAAAGCCAAAACCAATAGTTAAACAGGTTGAACAACCCAAACCTGTACAGAAAGCGGTAGAGCAACCTAAAGCAGTCACTCAGCCTACGCCACAAAAAGTTGAAGAGGCTGTTGTGACCAAAGAGGTGACTCCTGCACCTGTTCAGAAAGTGGTTGAACCTGTGAAGTCGGTCGATGACAACTTACCTGTGACGGAAGCGAAAGGATATGCAGGTTATCTGAGTAATCCTGCACCCGAATATCCAGAACAGGCACTCGAACGTGGTTGGGAGGGTTCTGTGATTTTAAGGGTCAAAGTATTAGCAAATGGTAGCCCTGATACGGTCAGTGTCAAGCAAAGTAGTGGCAAAAAACTTTTAGATAGCGCTGCTGTAAGAACAGTAAAGCAATGGAAATTTTCACCTGCTTTAAAAGGTAAAACCCCTGTAGAAGGTTGGGTCGATGTTCCAATTCATTATCAATTACCGAAATAAATTTAATTTTATAGATTAAGAGGATATTCACATGACTGACATTAATTCATTGATCCATGACGGCACTATCTGGTTATTGGTTGCTTTCTCTATTGTGACTTGGGCACTGGTTGTAATC
Organism: Acinetobacter sp. AG1; assembly: GCF_001005525.1. NCBI lineage: Bacteria > Pseudomonadati > Pseudomonadota > Gammaproteobacteria > Moraxellales > Moraxellaceae > Acinetobacter > Acinetobacter sp. AG1. Next base: position 8,817 of record NZ_LBMZ01000082.1, read on the forward strand.
AAAATAGTTCAGACCCAAAGAGCATCAAAACAAGATAAACGTTTCGTAGAGACGTTTTGGAAAGCAAAAAATTTATCTGACGCCGTAACTCAATCTGCATCGGGTCAAGGACCAGCAGCACGTGTTGCAAATGCTGGGTTTAAAACACTGATAGAAGCAGATGAAAAAACACACCATGACTTGCAAAACAGTTGGAGCCGTCAGGACCTATTGGAACGTCACTTACGCAAACAGATTCTAACTGAACGTCGTCAATTGGAGAAAGGTTCAGCGCTATTGGCGTCTATTGGTAACAATGCACCCTTTATTGGTTTGTTTGGCACCGTATTCGGAATCATTCATGCATTACAGGCGATTGCCCATTCTGGTAATGCAAGCATGGATGTGGTTGCTGGACCGATTGGTGAAGCATTGATTGCAACAGGAATTGGTATCGCTGTTGCTGTACCTGCTGTGCTTGCCTATAACTACTTTGTACGTAAAGTTAAAGCGATTGGTGCAGACTTAGATGATTTTGCAACAGATTTTGTCAGTTTAAATCAAAAGGCTGGTTTTCAATTGCCGACTGCTAAAACCAAAAATACAGCAGAGACTACGATTCTGAATGATGCTTCAACAAAAGAAGTGAAAGAGAAAGGAGTATTTGCATAATGGCAATTTCTACCTCTCAAGACGATGATGTGGTGAGTGAAATCAACATTACACCGTTGGTGGATGTGATGTTGGTTTTGCTGATTGTCTTTATCGTCACAGCACCTTTGCTGACCAATACGGTGAAAGTCAATTTACCTAAGGCCGCACCGACTCAATCCACTGATCAGAATAAAGCTGTCGTGATTAGTGTTAATCCACAGGGTGAGATATTTTTGGATAAGGACAAAGTGTCACTTGCAAGTTTTGAACAAGAAATTCAGTCACGCAAGAATAGCAACCCGAAGCTGGCTTTGAACCTGAATGCGGATGAAACTGTTCCTTATGGGACAGTGGCAAAATTATTGGCAAGTATTGAACGAGTTGGTGTAGATAAATTATCAGTGATCACTGTTCCTCAATAATCCCAGCCACATCTTAAATAGCTGCTTCGGCAGCTTTTTTAATTTATTCTGCCAGCAGAATAAAAATCCCCTCATAAAGAGGGGAAGCAAAGTTAAACGGATGTGCTTAAGCCTTCCATAATTTCTCAAAACGCCACGTTGGAAAAATAGTATGTTCTGGGGCTAAGCCTCCAATATTTTTTGTGGCTGCATCAATGGTATGGCTAAATCCCCAGATCAGCATTCCACCACGTTCATGTTGAATTTTCTGTGCTTGGGTCAAATACACTTTCCGCTTTGCTAAATCTGGTTCGGCAAGCGCCTTATAAAACAACTCACTATATTCAGGATCTTTAAAATTGATTTTATTGGTTGTTGAAATAGGTGCATCATTGACAACAGCAGTAGATAAATAGGGTGTACCGACATTGGTTGCGTTACTCGACAATTGCCATTTATTGCGGTCTGCTCCATTAAATGTAGCGGCATCGACTTGTTTGACTCGTATATTCACATTGGCATGTTTTGCTTGTTCTGCAAAGATCAGTGCAGGTTGGGCGCTGCCAGCAGGCGCAACAAGTTCAACATTTAAACCATCTTTAAAACCAGCTTGTGCTAATAACTTTTTTGCTTCCTCGATATTTTGCTGACGTTGGGGTAGGTTAAGAAAAGCAGGGTCCTGTGGTGAGTAGAGATCATTGGCAATACGTCCCTGACCATTTAACCCACGTTGTACAAGCTCTTCACGATTGGCAATTAAACGAAATGCCTGACGGACTTTAGGATCATTAAAAGGGGCTTGTTGCGTATTAAAGTCAAAACCATTATGGGTATTCGTTTCAGAACGAATGGTTTGAATATGCTTTGCCTGCTCCAGAATTTTAATGTATTCAGGTGAAATGGCATTGGCGATATCAATTTGTCCTGCCAATAAGGCATTTAAACGTGAGACTTGATCTTTAAAATCAATCACCTCAAAACTGTCTGCATAAGGTTGATCCGCTTTAAAATAGTTTTCAAAACGGGTGAAAACAGAACGTTGACCAGGGATAAACTGTTTAACTTTATAAGGCCCAGCACCGACTGGATTATGGATTGGATCAAAGTCGGTAGGTACGATTCCACCAAAATTCACCCAAGTTTCAGGTAGTGCAACGAAACCAGCAATTGAATTGATAAAAGGAATACGAACGGTATATTCATCTAATTTTTGAATGTGATCCCGATCAATCCATTGCACCAGATTTCGAAACGGCGAAGCAAGCTTTGGGTCAGTTAAACGTTTTACTGAGAAAATCACATCATCAGCAGTCATTGTTTTACCGTGATGGAATTCTAGACCTTTACGTAGACGAATGGTCCATTCACTCGCATTATGATTTGGTTCAGCAAATTCAGCCAAGGCAAGACGTGGAAGCATATTTTCATCCCATTCCCATAGCTTGTTATATATGGCAAAACCTCGGGTAATTCCTGCGCTTGAAGTAGACAGATGTGGATCTAAACTGCCTGACTGTTGTCCACCAATTAGACCCAATCGAATCGTTCCACCATGTTTGGGAGTGAGTGAAGATGGGCTCTGTACTTCAGTACCCTTTTGTGGTGATTGATCGCAGCCAGACAAACTCCCTATTAAAGATACACTACCTACTGCGGTAAGACTTTGTGCTAAAAACTTTCGACGTGACAATAGAATTGATCGACTTGTCATTATAAATACTCATATTGGATAGTCATCTTTATGGACTTGCAGAATAAATGCCAATAATTTATTTATATTTATCAGTGTCTTAATTAATTATAGTTTTTGACTACTGTCTTTATTCCAACAAATCTGTTGAAAAAATAAACATTTATAAAGCTGATATCTAAATATATGAAAATTAAAAACTATTAAATCAATATCTTGGGTGTTGTTTGGAGGCTGTTTAATGATTGGCATAGGCCTTGCGTAACGTACTGTAAATTTACTTTACTGAGTATGATATGAAGCAGCCTTTTCAATTAAAACCTTTAGTGATTGCCTTAGCCTTTTCGGGGGCATCTTTACCCATAAATGTGTTTGCCGAAGAAACCCAAAATACATCGGCAAATACTGAAAGTGATGTGATTACTTTGGCAGATGTCGTGGTGACTGGTGCAAATAAAAAACAAACTGTTGTTCCCAAACGTAAAGTGACTTCAATCTATGGAACGGATGGCTCTGTATTAGACACACCTCGTGTAGTGTCCCAAGTATCGGAACAACAATTTCGTGAAGATGTGATTCGTAGTGCAGATGATCTTGTTAAATATGCGCCAAGTATTACCCGAGGTGGAGGACAAAATGCCAATTTCGCACCGCAGATTCGGGGGCAAAATTCAGAAGTCTTTCAAGATAGTCAACGAATTTATAGTACCCGTCATCCGACCAATTTAAATGCATATGAAGCAGCAGATATTGTTGCAGGGCCGACGGGAGTGATTTTTGCGCCTACTTCGGGTTCAGGTGGATATATTAATTATCTCACTAAAAAACCTAACTTTAATAAAGCAGAAACAACGATTTCTGGCTCAGTTGGTTCAATCTATGCAGGAAAAGGTACAGAACCTAATTTTGCTGTCAGTATTGATCATACAGCTCCGATCTCTAAAGAACTTGCATTTCGTGTCAGTGCAACAGCCCAAAAAACTGATGATTATTATGACAATGTGAAAAATAATTTTAATGCATTCTATGGTGCCTTAGCTTGGCGTCCAGATGATAGTCTGCGTGTTGACTGGAATATAAGTTATGACGATTATTATGATTTTAATGTGACACATGGTTGGAATAGGGCAACACAACAATCTGTTGATAACCGTCAGTATTACAAAGGTAGAGCTACGCCAATTATTCAAAATGGTTCAGCTTTCTGGTCACCTGTATTTGAATCTGGAGCTGCGAATTCCAAAGTGATTGGTTGGCAGAATCGACAAAAGAATGATAAAAACCAATATATTGCTGTAGGCCCAGTTCAAACAACACCTTTACCTAATGCAACAGCAAATCAGGCCGGAACGATTCGAGGTTGGGTCTATGATCCATCTATACCTGGCAATGGCTTGGTCAAACTAGACGATAATATTTCTGGTCGAAGTGAAGATAAAAATAGTGCTAAACGATTCAGCACCCAATTAAAATTAGTTAAAGATTTGAATACGCATTGGTCTGTTTCTAATAGTACGCTTTATCAAAATAGCAAGGATTTAGGTGATTCGGTTGGAAGTTTCTTTACTGATCTGAAACATGAGTTATTTGATAATCGCTTAGAATTCCTTGCAGATTATGATTTCGAGTTGTTTGGCCTGAAAGTGAATAATAAAAGCAGTACAGGAGGCGCATTTCGCCGTGAGGAATTTACTTCTTTAGCGGCAAATAATAGTTTTAATATTAACCCTTATGATCTGACCAATGATCCTTCTCAAAAGAATCCTGGAGATTTACTGGGGTTGGTCAATAATGGCAGTTCAACAGGAGGCTGGATTGGACAGGCTGGTGTTCCTCAATATTCTCAATACTTTGGTTATTTAAATTTGCCAAGGATGTATCCAGTCGGCCATGGCTTATATGCTGAAAAAGGTGGTTTCCCTCCCAATGGTGGTGGTGCTGTTTATACAGGAGCGGGGTCTTGGGATACGTGGAGTGTGTTTACTCAGCAGAACTTTACCTTTAATGATGTGTTCGGCATTAATCTTGGGATTAATCACAGTTCAATCAAAGCCAAACTTGAAAATCCGCTGGTCTTAGTGCCGACAGATGTCCGTTCAGATCGCAATAAGTATAGTTTGCTCAGTTATCAAGCCAGTACATTTATCAAGCCAACAGAAAAAACTACACTGTATTTTACCTATGATAAGAGCACTGCACTCAACACAGGTGTTTTTGGCCCATTTCTAATTTGGGGGGCAGGCAATCAACTGAATCCTTTAGCGTTCGACAGTCAAAGTGAATTAAAAGAATTAGGATTTAAATATGAGCCGATCATCGATCAACTCTTCCTCACATTAAGTGGATTTGAGCAGAAGCGAGATTTATCACCGGATACAAATGGCAATATGGCACGCTTTGAAGTGAAAGGGATTGAATCTTCACTACGTTGGCAGCTACAAAAAAATATTGCGATAGGTGGAAACTTAACCTATTTGAATGCTGAATATAGCTCAATTATTCCAGCAGGATTTTCTCCCTTTGGCTTCCATGCAGACAATGCGACTGTCTGGGGGGACAGTAATGGGTTAAACCAGCGTAAAGCAGGTCGTTATGATGCGGCGGGTATTCCAAAATACTCTGCAAGTGCCTATGTAGATTATCAACATCAATCGGGCATTGGTGTGAACTTATCTGGGTGGTGGACAAGTGACTGGTATACCAATTTAAGCCAAACGGTCAAAGTACCGAATAACTATAATCTGGATTTGGGACTTTACTATAGACAACCGCAATGGACTGTGGGTTTGAATATTCTGAATTTGACTAATGAACGTAATTTCGTCAATGGTTTAGCAGGTTCAAATAGCGAGTTTTTACAACCAATGCGCCCACTCACGGTGCAGGGACAATTTAGTTATAAATTTTAAATACATGAAATATTTTTAATTCTAAATAGCCATACAGTTGTATGGCTATTTTTTCTTTCATTTTTCAAAAACAAACAATGTTGGAATAACAACAACAACATACGGAAAATGTTTATCTATCAGCAAAATCTAATCATAAGTTTTACTTTTGTTTTTTAAGGTATTGAAATTTATAAAATAAATTAAGTGGCATAGAAGTTGCCAATATAAGAATAGATTTATTTAAATGGAGTCACCATGTTTAAGGTTACAAAAATTAGGCAGAGTATTTTAACTGCTATGTGGGGAGTAACAGCGAGTGTTTCGACATTGGCTTTGGCAAATGAAGAGATCGATACAGGCATCACAGCTGAGCAACAGGCGCAGGTGGTCAATGCAAAAGATGTCAAAAAGTTAAGTGATGTGATTGTAACAGCACAATATCGAGCACAAAATATTCAAAAAGTTCCAACCGCGATTACGGCTGTTTCTGGTAAAGATTTGGCTGCCAAGGGCTCAACCTTTATTGGTGATGTTTTAACGTATACACCGAATGCTGCTGCGGAAAACCCAGATGGTGATAGCCGTCCACGCTGGTATATTCGTGGTTTAGGCACGGGTGATGTGGCTGCATCAACTGTATTTCCTGTCGGAATTTATGCAGATGGTGTGTACTTGAATGCACCCGTTGCAGGTGCAGGAGACTTATTTGATCTGGAACGTATAGAAGTTCTACGTGGACCACAGGGCACACTTTACGGCAAAAATACTACAGCAGGTGCGGTCAATTATATTTCTAAAAAACCAACGTTCTCAGAAAAACCAAATGGCTATGCAACGATAGGTGTAGGTGATCATAACCTACGTACTTTCGAGGGGGCTGCCAATGGCAAAGTCTCAGACAATATTGCGGTACGTGGAGCTTTTTACTCTGAAGATCGTGATGGTTATGCCAAGAATTTAGCGAATGGCGAAGATTATGGTGATGTCGATAAGAAATCTTTCCGTTTCCAGATTTTAGGTAAAGTGAATGACCAATGGAATGCATTAGTTAATTTGCATAGCCAAACCTACAATGGTTTAGGAAACAATGGTTCCTTAAGTATTGGGAAATATTGGGGCGTCTATGAAAGACCAGAAGGGCGTAATACCAATTTAGATTTGGATGAAAGTAATAAAATTCAGCACGATGGTGCTTCACTAACCTTAAATGGAGATTTAGGAGGAGGCCATAGCTTTACTTCAATCACGGCTTTTGACAAGACCACACAAAAGTCGATTTCAGATGGTGATTACACCCCTTATGACGTTGCGCGGAGTTATAGTGATAATGAATGGCGTCAATATAGCCAAGAGTTTCGAGTTTCATCCGATGCGAACAAACGTTTAAGCTGGATTGCAGGATTACATTATTTTAAGGAAGATCTAGATTCTACGGGTGTGAGTGCACGGGTCAAGAAAACTTTGCCAAACGGTGCACCTGCACAGACGGCATCCACCCCTGCATTTAGAGACATTACTTATAATCAAGCCACACAAAGCTTTGCCGTGTTTGGAAATAGTACCTATAAATTTACAGATAAATTTAAAGTGACTGGTGGATTACGTTGGACCAGTGAAGAAAAAGATATTGATCTCGACCTGACTCAGATTACAACAGGTGACTATACTAAAGGAAGTTGGTGGAAAAAAGATGGGTATAGCAACGCCGTCTATAACCCAACTGCAAATGCGAATGGTTCAACCAGCCGTAAGAAAACATGGAATGAGTTGACCTATGACATTACACCAGAATATGAAATTACACCTGATTTAAATACTTATTTTAGATTTGCACGTGGATTCCGTTCTGGTGGTTTTAATACAGGTTTATCCAGTAGCCTAACCCAACTTGCGGACGTTAACCCTGAATATTTAAACAGTTACGAGCTCGGTTTGAAATCTAGTTTACTGGGCGGGGATTTAGTCGCAAATGCCAATATTTTCTATTATGACTATAAAGATATCCAGACCAATTTATTAGTTGCAACAGAGGGGCAAGGAGGCGGTGTTACTTCAGTTTTAGCCAATGGGCCAAAAGCAGAAGTGAAAGGTGCAGAGTTAGAGCTTGATTATTTAGCCACTGAAAATCTACGCTTACGTTTTGCAGGGGCTTATTTAGATAGTGAATATACTGACTTCGTTGACAAGAACCCGGTAACCAATGTGGTCAATGCCGACAATACCGGGAACAGTTTAGTCCGCTCACCAAAATATACCATCGGTGTTGGTGGTGAATATACCTTCAATTTAAATGATGGCGCTCGTATCGTTGTGGGTACTGACGCAAGCTATCGTGATCGTGAATATTTCTTGGTGAATCGTCAAGACTATTCGGTTGATCCAATCCTTAGCCAAAAATCGTATACCTTGTGGAATGCCAATATTGGTTATCACAGCGCAAATAATAAATATCAGGTCAATACCTATGTTAAGAATTTGCTGAATGAAGAATATCAGGTACATGGTCGTCCAAATGGCCCAGCAGGACAATATGTTTTAACCTACGGAAACCCACGCCAAGTTGGTGTTTCTCTTACAGCCAAATTCTAACTGTTATACGGAGAACATCATGGGAATTGAATTTTTTACTCGTTTACCTTTGCATGGTGAAGCTGAGTTTTTAGCAGGCGATCCTCGTAATCGTGGTGATTGGGCGCAGGTATCTGGCGTGGAAAATACGGGAGCAACATCTAACTATCAAGTGGGCGATGACTTTACGTATATCGACTATTTAGCACAGGTGGCGCGCGCAGCAGAAATCAATGGTTTCGCAGGTGCTTTGATGGTCAATGCACCAACTGGAGAGGATCCTTGGACTGTTTGTTCGCTATTAGCCAGAGAAACCAAGCGACTGAATTTTGTGACGGCATTCCAGCCTTATCACTTTAGTCCATACAATGCGGTACAAAGTGCTGCAACCTACCAACGTGCAACAGGTAACCGTCTGGTGTGGAATATCATTAATGGTGGATCTGAGGTGATTCAACGTCAGGTTGGAGATGCCACGCCTCATGATGACCGTTATATCCGTGCAACTGAGTTTCTCGATGTTGTAAAAGGCTATTGGTATAACGAATCATTCCATTACCAAGGCAAATATTATTCTGCTGAGGGTGGAGGATTAAAATATCCACTCAATAAAGCAGAGTTACCCATCATTTGTACGGCAGGTTCTTCTGAAGCCGCACGTGAGTTTGGTGCAAAGCACGCAGATTATTATTTAATGCGTGCCGAAAAACCAAGTGAAATTGCAGCACTTATCGCTGATGTACGTAAACGTGCTGCAAAATATGGACGTGACAATATTAAGTTTGGTTTATCTATCGATACGATTGCTCGCCGTAGTGAACATGAAGCTTTGGCAGAGGCACAACGTTATCTAGATGAGGCAGCAGAGAAGCAACGTTTACATGCATCAGCAGCCCATGCAGGGCTCAGATCAGCACGGGTACTTAGCTTTGAAAAAGAATATGCGGATAAAGATGGCAGTAAAAATGTGAATGATTTCTTCATTCATCCCAATGTTTGGTCTGGCTTTGGCTACATTGGTATCCCACCAGGTGTTGCTTTGGTCGGTAGCTATCAACAAATTGTTGAACGCATCAAGGAATATAACAGTATCGGAATCGACTTATTCTTCTTGGCCGGTTATCCGCATTTAGAAGAAGCTTATCGCTTGGGTGAACATGTTCTACCACATTTTAAAAATCAACGTCAGGCGTTACAGCGTATTCCAGAAGAGTCAAAGTACCGTATTGCCTAGATCACACTCGATCCTATTCAACCAAGGCTTTAAATAGAAGTCTTGGTTTATTCCATATTAGTCATCGTTTTATTTTTTAAAGGCCAAATATGTCATATTCAAATGATAAACCACTCAACATTGTCGCGGTTTCAGGTGGTCTTAACAGTCCATCAAAAACTGAAAGTTTGATTCAAACGATTTTGGATGAATTAGCACAGGCAATAGAAATAAATGTGAAGTTTGTAAAACTTAGTGAAATTGGTCCTTTATTGGGTGGTGCAATTTATCGGAGTCAGTTACCCAAACAAGTACAAGATGACTTGGCTGCTATTGAAGCCGCTGATGCCTTAATCGTTGGTACACCAGTTTATCGTGCTTCTTTTACGGGACTGTTTAAACATTTATTTGATTTTGTTGAGCAGACGGCTTTAGTGGATGTTCCAGTATTACTTGCTGCATCTGGTGGGAGTGATCGCCACGCTTTGGTACTTGAGCATCAACTTCGTCCTTTGTTCAGCTTTTTCCAAGCACAGACTTTACCTATAGGTGTTTATGCAACAGATCGTGACTTTACGCCTGAGTATACAGTCAAAAGTGAAGCATTGAATGACCGTATCTTACTTGCTGTTGCTCGAGCTTTACCAATTTTGCAATGGGCACCAGCGAAAGGATTACGTGAGCAAAAGGTTAAGGCTAAATCAGAAAAGGCCAATAAAGATTTAAGTATCAATAAACAAGTTGAACAAGACTCAATTCTTCCATCTGTTGAAGTTCCTGATCTTGACGTAGCTGAAGCGAGGTTACATCCTAAAAAGACCGCTGCCGTGTAAAACGAATTATATAAGTTGTAGGTCAATTACTTATCGTTATAAGGGAGATCTAACGTCTCCCTTGTTTAGATCATTTCCTTATACTACTTCATCTTAAGAAATCACAAATTTTTCATCTATAACATCTTAATATTATCCAAATATTTAAATTCTGATAACAGATGATTGATAGTCATCTATTGCATGAATTTTTGAGTTTAATTCTAAAAAGTAAGGATGATTTTGTGATTCAGACAGCTCAATATCTCGATGGTGATATATCTAGAATTATTGAAATGGCTTGGGAAGACAGAACCCCATTTGAAGCGATCTCTCGTGAATATGGTTTGAATGAATCAGCTGTAATCCGACTTATGCGGCTTCATTTACAAACCAATAGCTTTAAGCTTTGGCGGAAGAGAGTAAGTGGAAGGAAGACAAAACATTTGCAGTTGCGTTCGCCTGAAGTTTCTCGTGGTTACTGCTCACGCCAATATAAACATCATTGAATAAGTTCAGTGACAAATTAGAAGCTTTCATTCATAACCAATTCTACAGCATAGATTTTATTTATATAGATCAATTGCATATCACTAAGGTAAAGTAATGTCTAATTTATCAATTGCTTATATTTTTCAACAACAGCAGCTTTTAGTGGATCAAGATTTCCAACTTCCTCAAGTCGAAAGATTGCATAATGATCTGGCGTTATCAAGTGATCATAATGTGATTGCTCGAGATTTATGTGAAAATGAAACCATTCCTGAAGGATTCGATTTTGTACCGATTCGTCAATTAGTACAGTTTTGGAATAAGACGCAATTTGAGCAAGCAAGTCGAGCTGTACAACTACTTGAATGGCGACGTAATCATCAGTTTTGTGGTCGATGCGGAACTAAAACTACCCAGAGCATTGAGCAGTTTGCGATGGTTTGCTCAAGTTGTGGCTATACACAATATCCAAAAGTGAATCCATGTGTCATTACGATTATTACACGTGGTGATGATGAAATTCTACTCGCAAAAAATGCACGAAATAAAACGCAAATGTATAGTTTGATCGCGGGTTTTGTTGAGGTAGGGGAAACATTAGAAGATGCCGTTCGACGTGAGACACTTGAGGAAGTAGGCCTACACATTAAAAATATAAAATATTTGGCAAGTCAGCCTTGGCCATTTCCAAGCAATTTGATGGTTGCATTTAAAGCAGATTATCACGCAGGTGAAATTGAATTACAGCAAGATGAGCTTAGTGATGCTCAATTTTTTAAATTTGATCAACTTCCAGAAATCCCATTTAAAGGCAGCATCGCCTATGCCATGATTATGCATATCATTCATGGTACAGCAGTCGCCGATGATACGAGTGAATGGTTGTAATCTTGTATTGATTTACTTATTAGCATTATTTGGGCGGATTTAGTCAACTTTATAATTCAGATATCCAAGTATTTTATGTTGAATTTTTACATAAAATACTTTTCGATTAAACATGGAAATAATTAGAGTTGTATTTACTAATGAATTTATAATGAATTTATAATGAATGAAATTGAGAATGATTGCTTTTATTTAGTATTAAATGATAT
>NZ_LBMZ01000073.1:0-14092 GCF_001005525.1 Acinetobacter sp. AG1
TGTATTTATTATTAATTAACATGAAATTTATTATTAAGGCAATATTGAAATTAATTATGATAAAAATATTTATTTAAAATGTGATGTATGTTTAATTTTGCTTGGGTAATGATAATTTTGGCGTGTTTTTAATTATATATACAGTATCAATATTTTTTTATTTAGTGTGATTTATTTCAAATAAATAAAAACCCCAAGGTAATGACTAGATTTGGGGTTAGGTAAGTTGGGAATTAAAGTTTTAATCGTACTGAATGGTGACCGTTGCCATCGCCCGTACAGTTCCAGCAGTGACAGTTGTTGCTGTTTGATAGTAACGAGCAGCTAATGGAACATTGTATTGAATGACTTCATTTGATTTAACCGTACCCAGCGCAAGTTTGTCGCCACGAGCAATCACCTTATTGATGTTTTGGTAATTTGAGATCAGTTGAACCCCAACACCATTCGCTTTCGTTGCAGTCGGTGCGGTATTGGTTAAAACTTGGTTATTACTGCCATCTTGGGTGTAATCGAAGCTTAAACTAACCTGAGTTTTTTCTTCGTAACCTGTTGGGTTGATACCACCATTACATAAGATATTCAAATCAAATGCTTGTTCGCCTTGAGTCGAACCAACCCCTTTAAAACCAGATTTCATTACCGTTGGAAGCTGAACTGTTTTATTGATGTTGCCTTGTAGCTCACATGAAGAAGAAGCAATAGTAATGGCGTTACCATAAACAGTACTGGTTAAAAATGGACGACTGTTTTGTCCAGTCACGTAATAGGTACTATATCTACCCGGAACAAGGGCACCAGATCCAGTTTGTGATGCTGTTTTAACAATCTCAACAACAAAGTAGCCTTGTGCTAAATTGTACAGTGTTCCAGGTGATAGACTGCGCGAGTAGGGATAATATCCAGAGAAATTGGTTGCATTTTCGGCTTCACGATATAGTCGAATACCGATTCCTGCAATATTGGTTGAATAAATACTATCGCCTAAAGGACTAATTGGATAACTTTGCGATAAATCTGCGTAAATTCGATCAGCACTTGAAGTACATCTTAGTGTTGAGCCATTGGGATTGATTGGAAACGTTGCTTTACGCAAAATAGTCCCAACAGGATCACTTGGGCGTACAACCACGCGACCTACAGCCATAGAAATATCAACTGTACTGAAGCCAGAGCTGAGTGTACAAAATGCATTCGCCGCCGTATTAAAACCAAAACCTGCCGTAAATAAAGCACCAGTAATTAGAATTTTCTTCATTTACAAATTGCCTCAGTCATGATCATATTTTGTTGATCTTTATCTAGTTGAGAACGAACATCATAGCTCACCTGACATTGCTCAGACGCTTCATCACCCCAGTTAACGTAAAGTGTATCTTGAGGTAATTTTGTTCGAACATAAATTAGGCTTCCTTGTGCAACCATGCCCACAGCTTCTTTGTCTTTGTTATAGACTTGAGCAGCAAAAGGTAAACTTTCTCCATTTGCCTGTTTGCTTTGGATATAGATTGCATAACCAGTTTTTGTTGAAAAATCTACTTTTGCAATTGCACCTGCAAAAGGAGCAATACGTTGGCTAGTTTCCTCTAGTTCAACATTTGTAGACATGTTTTGAGGGTCAAGGGTAATGTCATTTAAACGATATGGCGTAACATAAGGAATAACAGCATAACCCGCTTTATTAATACTTAAACCAACGGTATTACCGACTTTTGCACCTGCAGCGTCTGGTGCATAGACTAGAACCATGGTCTGCCCTTGATCTGGCCCAAATAGGACGCCTTGAGAATGTGCAACAATACTACCGCTTAGACTTAACATTGCTTGTTGATAGTCTTCTGCATAACTATAAGATCCGCCAACTGTTGCAAAATTAGTTCTATAACGACTATTGACGTTAAAGCTAGGATCATTACGATCTTGGTGAGACATACTCGCACCGTAGCTGAAACGATCACCCACCACGCCACTTACACCCACAGTACGATTATTATCTGCAATGGTGGTATTCACGTTCGCAGAGTTTTTCTTAAAGCTTAGCGGGAAGGAGATTGTCGCTAAATATTCAGTATCTTGGTCACTACGATTTGAACCGTATTCTATTTGGCGATTTACAGCTGAAATACCATAGGTAATACCTTGATAATTATTACTATAACCAATTTGGTATTGCTTGGTTGATTCGCTACGATTCCAATAATCAATCCATGAACCAACAACATAGACATTACCCCAACCTTCGGGTAGTCCTTGGTTCAGCGTAATTTGGAACTCACTACGTTGTTTACCAACGGCATAAGTATTTTCGCCTTTTTCTTCAAGGTCACGGATTAGAATTGCATCACGAAGGTTGTAATAGTTTTCTGTAGAGTAGCGATATGCTGCAAGTGTTAAATTCGTATCCGTTGGAGCAATTAATTTACTGTAACTTAAGCGAAAACTCTGACCAGATTGAGACTCTTGTTTTTTGAAATCTGCTTGTGAGTGAGTTACGTCTAGAGAAATTGCACCTATTGGTGTAGCAAAAGCGGCTCCGACGAGTGCAGACCCATAATCTTCTGCTAATTGGAAACCAGTATATGCTGTTAGGTAGTTATTAACACCGCGCTGATATTTACCTTGCGTTACCCACGGCGTTAAATCTATATCTCGGTCGCGAAATTCACCCACTGTGAGCGAGTAACGGCTTAAACCAGGACGTAGCATTTGAACGACTGAGGCATAAGGCACAGCGAATTTTTGAATTTCACCGTTTGATTCAATAACCGAAACTTCGAGTTCGCCGCCAAATCCAGTTGGATATAAGTCATTAATTTCAAAACGACCAGGAGCTACAGTGGTTTGATAAATCAATTGACCTTGTTGTCGAATCTCAACTTTTGCGTTAGTTTTTGCATTACCACGGATCTGAGGCGCATAACCAATCATACTGTTTGGCAGCATCCGATCATCACTAGAAAAATCGACACCACGATACCCAAAAGAATCAAAAATTTCGCCGTTAGTAAAACTATCACCTAAAGTGAGAACGCCACGATAATTTGGAAAAGCACGTTGGGCATAGCTACTGACAGCTTCGTAATTTGAGCCTTTTTTTTCTGATTCTTTGTTATCTTGCCACTGCCATTGACCGTTATGTCTAAACTGCCAACCACCAATATTGGCGCCTGTTGTTAGACCAATAAAAGCATTTGTCGTTTCTTGTTGACCAGAAGACTTGTTAAATGTTTTATAAGCACTTCCGTTATACGACAAAAAGCCAGCATTAATACCTCGATCCCAGACACTCGGATCGACATAACCCTGCGCATTTTTTTGTAATGCGATTTGTGGAATAGAAACATCAATTCGTAGGCGTGAAGTATCAAAATCGTAATAAGCATTTTCTACCCATTCTTCGATTTTATAACATGCATTTGGAGCCGTGGTTTCGGTACGATTGACCAAAACTTCTTGTTTTACGCCATATTCAAGTAATGAATTTGCGGTAAAACATGTGTAAGCATTTTGATTTTGTTCAGTAGAGCGGAAAACCATCCGTTTTTTACCAAACCAGTTTCCGTTGATATAAACATCAACGCTATATTCACCTGGTAGGACTGGATTACCATATTTGAAACGTGAAATATCAACTTTCTGAGCATCACCCATTAAGAAAACAGAGTCAAATTCTGCTTCCATTGGTGCTTGTTCTTTTGTTTGTTCTGCTGAGTAAACAGCCATAGGCATCGTAATTGTAATTATCCCAGAAGTAAGGTAATAACAAATACGACGTTTAAGGAACTTAGCAGAAGCTTTCTTATTTGACATAATTCTTTCGCCTATTCAACGATAGGTACTCAATAATTTATCGCTTGGTAAGTAAATATCTTTGTTATTGAAGCTTAATTTGGTGCTCAATACGACCGCCATAGTCATTAATACTAATAAAGCTTAGTTTTTCAGTATTTGCAGTTTTTAACTGCACTTTGTCTTCGCTAAAAGGCGATAGCATTAAGCCTTTAGGTAAGAGATCAACTGGCTGAGTACCATTAAGTTGATATACGGCAGTCATCGTAACGTGAAATGGGGTTGGATTTTTGACCGTTAAGGTCTGACCATTTCTAATCCATTGCAGTTTTTCAGCAGCTAAATTAGCGTCTTCTTTAATACCAGCAGGTCGGTAGAAAAATTTAATACGTGAACGGATTGCAAGTTGCAAAAAATTATCTGGAACAGCTTCTTTGCTATTTGCTGTTGGTCTTGGTGGAATATCTAATACATTTAACCAATATACCGTTTCTTTTTTCTGATCTAATTGTGTTGCGCTTGGAAGAGCTGCGATACGAAGAGATTGACTCTTAGTTGGATCGACACGAGAGATAGGTGGGGTAATCATAAATGGAACTTTAGATTGGTCTGGTGTACTTTTAGGGTCACCATCATCAATCCATGCTTGAACAAGCGATGGTTTTGAACCATTGTTACTTACTTGCAAAGTCACTTCACGAGCGTCAGACGGATACACAACGCGAGTACCATGTAAGATAATTTCTGCTTGAGCTGTGCTTACAGCAAAAACGGAAGATATCGCTAAACCAAGCAAAATATTGTAACTGTTCAATGTCATTTATACTTACTCTATTACCGCAATATATTTTTATAACAAACTGCGAATTTCTAAATTTTAGAAATTCGCAGAGATTATCAATAAATTATTGATAAATGATTGTGTACTGAACTGAAGTACTTACTTTACCAGCAGTAGAAGCGCCAGTTGCATAGTATTCAGCATAGTAGTTCAAGTCAGCGCTACCATTGTCTACAACGTCAACCCATTGAGAGTTCGCTTGAGCACCATTTGAACCTGTTGCAAGCACAGGAATAAATTGGTTGTTGCTACCTAACAATTGAACTTTAACGTTATTTGCACCACCAACAGCTTGGTTATTTAAACGACCTGTAGAGAAGTCAACAGTTGCACCTGGTTCAAAATAAGTTGCAACTTTACCTTTTGAACATTGGTCAAGTTTGATTTGGAAAGGGGTACGGCCAGCAACATCACCTGTAGCAGCTAATGTTTGTTTAGAAACTGTTGGAAGAGTAACAGTAAAATCTTTGCCCGCAGGAGTGACAATTTTACAAGTTTGGTCAGTAACTAAACCATTAATAGTGATAGTACCATCAGCGGCTTGAGCGTTAGCAATACCTACAACTGAAAGAGTAGCGATCAAAGCAAGTTTTTTCATAATAATTTCTCTAATACATCAGCTTAAAGTTTGAATTAGATTACTTTTTCAGTTAATTATTGCGCTGAATAAGTAATGTGCGAAATATATCATTTAAATTAAAAAATGCAAACTGTGTCACACTTTTGTGTTTTTGCTTGATGCTAAAACTTTAGAAAAAATAACTCATTGTTTATTTTATAGTTCTTTTTTAAAACGATTTTTGTTTTGTGAATTTTAGATAAATTATGTGAAATTTAATGTCTTATTTTGTAAGTAATAATGCACTATTTGTTTATTTTTTATTCAAAATAGCCGTTTTTTTATATTAATTTTTTATTACAGCTTCAAAATAACGAATGAAAAATGAGCACTAGAATTACATTCTTAACAAAAACGCCAAACTTTCTTTAAGAATTTTTTAAGGTTGAATCCTTAGTTTTTTAGTCATGATTAGATGAAAAATACATCGAAAGGAGCTACTCATGAATATGCTTTATACACATAAACCAAACTACTATTTCTTTGCCCATAAGTTTGTTCTCTTCTTGGAAAGTTATCTAAAAGCGCATCCTTTTGAACAGCAAACGAGTTTTAACTTACATACAATTTACGATTTGTTTAGTCATGATCGTGCATCGAGCACTACGAATTTAGAAGGTATTTTAAATATTGCTGATGAATATGTACTTGAAACTGATGAAGGTTCACAGCCATTGATTCGTAGCTATCATTTGCATTTGGATAATCATGTATTAACACTCGAATTTAATCCTAAAGCGGTTGAAAGCTTAAAGGCAGGTCAAATTATTGTGAGTCCTTTGGCAGCTTGATAAATCCATCATCATTTCCTCTTTTATACACTTAGCTATTAATCTCCTTTGGCTAAGTGTTTTTTTTACAAGCTGCATAAAAGCCATTGATTGTTTATGATAAATAGATCAAGCAAAGATATTTGAATAGTATGGATAAAGATTTTAAGTCAGAAACTTATAAGGTGGATGAAAGTACGACTGATACCATTCTATGGTTGATGCAGCATCAGGATATTTTTGATTCTTTCCATTTTGATGTACATACTCAAGAGTTGTCAGTCACACATGCAGCAGGTGTGGATATCATTCGCGTAGGAATGTTTTTAAATGCTAAATACGGCATTTTAGTGACATCAATTTAATATGATCGAAAAAAAGCCTTGTCAAATAACAAGGCTTTTTTTGTTTATGCGCTCATAGCATCTACGGAGAGTTCAGCAACAGTTGGTTTCGGTTTTTCTGCTGTTAAACCTAATTTAGCAAATAGGATTTGGTCTTTACCTTCTCCAGCATTAGGCGTAGTCAATAACTTATCACCAGAGAAAAGCGAGTTTGCACCTGCCATGAATGCAAGCGCTTGATCTGAATCACTGAGTGATTCGCGTCCTGCCGATAATCGAATATAACTATGAGGCATAATAATGCGAGCAACAGCAATAGTACGAATCCATTCGGTCACATCTAACTTTTCAACTTCAGCAAGCGGTGTACCTTCGATCGGTACAAGCATATTAATTGGCACTGATTCAGGATGTACAGGCATAGTTGCAAGTTCTTGTAATAAACCAATTCGGTCATTACGACTTTCACCTAATCCGACGATACCACCACTACATACTTTCATACCCGCTTGACGTACATGATCTAATGTATCTAAACGATCATCAAAAGTACGCGTACTAATAATATGTGAATAGTATTCACGAGAGGTATCAAGGTTATGGTTGTAATAATCTAAACCAGCATCTTTTAAGCGTTCAGCTTGTGACTGATTGAGCATACCTAAAGTCATACAAGTTTCTAAACCGAGTGCTTTTACTTCACGAACCATTTCTAATACATAGGGCATATCTCGTTCGTGTGGATTACGCCAAGCAGCGCCCATACAGAAACGTGAAGAGCCAGAATCTTTTGCTGTTTGAGCTTCACGAATGACTTTATCTACGGCAATACGCTTTTCTGCTTCTAGTTTTGAGTCGTAATGTGCAGATTGAGAACAATACTTACAATCTTCCGGGCATTTACCTGTTTTGATTGAAAGCAGTGTGCTGACTTGAATGGTATTTGGCTGAAAATGCTCACGATGAACACTTTGTGCTTTGAATACTAAGTCTAGAAAAGGTTGATCATATAAAGCTTGGATTTCATCACGAGTCCAGTCATTACGTAAAGTCATTGTTATATCCATGATGATTGATTACAAACATTGAGATTAATCATACAGAAATCGTGCCAAAGCCAAAGGGCAAAAAACATCATTTTTCTATTCAGGTACGTTTATTTGCTGCAATTGTTGTTGAATTGCCCACTCAATATGTACATTGACAATCTCATCGTGTAGAGCTTTTGCTTCTTGCAATTGGCTCACGATTTCAGCCGAGTATGGAGCATTTCCTAAGCCGATTGCAATATTCCGTTTAAAGGATTGATAGCCTGTGCGGCGAATTGGACTACCTTCTGTTTTAGCAAGAAAAGTCGCTTCATCCCATTGCCAGATCTCTAACAAGCTAATGTCATCTAAACTATGTCTTGGGTCAAAGTCTGGAATTGACGCAGTTTTAGCAAAGCCATTCCACGGACAAATCAACTGACAATCATCACAACCAAAAATACGATTACCTATACCTGAACGTAACTCTTCAGGAATGATTCCTTTATATTCAATAGTTAAGTAAGCAATACATTTCCTTGCATCCAACATATAAGGCTCAACAATCGCTTGTGTTGGGCAAATGTCGATGCAAGCAGTACATGAGCCACAATGGGCTGTTGCGGGTTGATCAAAAGGGAGGTCAAGAGAAGTAAATAGCTCACCCAAAACGAAGAAAGAACCTGATTTTTTATGAATGAGTAAAGTATGTTTTCCTGTCCAACCCATACCTGCACTTTCAGCAAGTGATTTTTCAAAAATAGGTGCTGAGTCCGCAAACGGGCGTGATTCGAAATCGCCCACTTTTTCTTTAATACGACTGGCTAATGTTTTAAGTCGACCACGCATGACTTTATGATAGTCACGACCGCGCGCGTAGCGTGCAATAATGGCTGAATTTGGTTCAAATGGTACATAACGGGGCTTAGGTGATGCCACAAGATAGTTCATCCGCACACAAATAATGCTTTTAGTCCCAGGCACAAGCAATGTTGGATCAGCACGTTTTTCTAAATTCTCTTCCAAGTAGTGCATATCAGCATGGTAACCCCGTTTTAAATATTCTTTAAAACGTGGCATTTGATCTTGAGCATCAGGTTTGGCAATGACACAATCAGAAAAGCCCAAGTCTAAAGCTTGAGTTTTTATCCACGTTTTAAGTTCTTGAGGATCAAGCTGCTGAAGCTCAATTTTATCAAGTGATTTTTCAGACGATGTGGTTGAAGCCATAAACCAATAATTAGGGGATAACATGCAACGTTCAGTTTACCATAGCCAAAGCATTCAAGCATGGGAGCAGCGTTGGTTTGCGCAGCAAAATTCATCTTTAGGACTGATGCAACAAGCAGCTTGGACAATCTCACAACAGTTAATTGCACCATTTAATAAAAATAAAATTGAAAAGATCGCAATTTGGTGTGGACAAGGTAATAACGCAGGTGACGGTTACTATATCGCTGCTTTTCTAAAGCAATATGGATTTCACATCACAGTTTATGCAGCTGAACTCGGTCAATCTTTAGATTTAAAACAAGCTGTACAATATGCACTGTTAAATCGAGTTGATATTCAAAGCATCGATTATTTATTGTCAGAAAATGCGAATCACCAAGAAATTCCAACTTTTGATTGTCATATTGATGCTCTGTTTGGCATTGGTCTCAATCGAATGCTTGATCAGAAATGGCAGTCGATCATCCAGTTATTTAACTCACAGATTGGTTTAAAGATTGCTATCGATATTCCGAGTGGACTACATGCGAATACAGGTCAGGCTTTACCCTGTGCAATTCAGGCAGATCAAACTTTTACAATTTTAGGTTATAAGGCAGGGCTGTTTACTGGGCAAGGCAAGGAATATGTGGGAAAGCTGCATTTAGTTAGTTTGATCCCAATTGATACAGAATTAAAACCACTTGCATATCTGTCGTCTGAAAAAATTGTATTACCGAAACGCCAAGCTTTTGGACATAAAGGAAGTTATGGGCATGTGCTTGTCGTTGGTGGTCATGCGGATATGGGCGGAGCGGTGATTATGTCTGCTGAAGCAGCGTTTCATGCTGGAGCAGGGAAAGTCAGTGTGGTCTGTCATGCCAAACATCATCAAGCTATTCTTGCGCGTTCACCGAATATTATGGTGCGAGATATTAATGCTTTAGATCAAGAATCGATCCAACACCTATTAACTCAAATTGATGCCGTCTGTTTCGGAATGGGCTTAGGGCGAGATGAGTGGGCAGAGCAGATTTATCTAGAGTGGTTCAATTTACTCAATCAAAATTCACATTTAGAAGTGGTATTAGATGCAGATGGGTTGTGGTTTTTGGCAAAACATCCACAACAATTAAATACACATGTCTATGCAACCCCACATTCTGGTGAAGCAGCAACTTTATTGGGTTGTTCAGCAGGTGATATTGAGCAGGATCGTATTGTTGCGATTCATAAGTTACAACAAAAATATGCAGGGCAATGGGTGCTTAAAGGTGCAGGTAGCTTGGTCTTAGAGGCTGCATTATTTATCTGTACCCAAGGTAATGCAGGAATGGGAACAGGAGGCATGGGCGATGTGTTGGCAGGTATGATTGCCAGTTTAAAAGCACAATTTCATGAGCAAGTCGCATTGCATGAAATTGTGAGTTTGCATGCACAGGCAGGGGATTTACTGGCTGAAAATGGTATGAGGGGTTTGCAAGCACACGAAATGGGCAAAATGATTTACACAGTGGTTAATATTAATTAAGGTTCTCAATGGAAGACTTAAAAGAAATTATCAGAACAAGATATGCAATGAATAACTCTGCTATTTTCTTACATGGAAAAGAGTATTTTCAGGCAGCTCTATTAACTTACAATAATACCCAATGTTATCCCTATGCGACTTTAACTTTACTAGGTTTATCTCTTGAGCTATTTTTAAAAAGTTTTGATGTAAAAGTTTTGTATGATGAAAAACAGACTAGAACTATTAAAACGGGTAATAAGAATGGACATCATCTAGGGAAGTTGTTTAATTACAATGATCTTCAACATAAAGTGTTGTTTGAATATTTGAACAAATATTATTCTGAAAAGTTAAATAGATGTTTGAAAGATGATTTGGAATTGTATTCACATATTTTTATCAGAAGTAGGTACAAATATGAATATGAAGAATATATGCCATCTCATTTGAGAGATATTCCAGAAATTTTCAATATTGCTGAATCTTTGTATGAGGCTATAGATGAAATTTTCAAAAATATGTAAATATAATTCAAGAAATTTCTAGACTGTTGATTGACTGCAAAATCTCTTTTATTTGTAAATAATACTGAAGCTAGATGGTGACAATAATTTTTAACGCCTTCTACTACTTGAACGACTCCGTCCCCGAGCCATACCACCGAGCGCATTTAACACTGCCATTTTGCTCATGCTGCCTGAAGCATGGGCATGACAGATTGCAGCAGCTAACGCATCGGCTGCATCAGCTTGTGGTTGAATGCTTAGGTTCAATAAACGCATTACCATCATTTGTACTTGCTCTTTTTCAGCAGCGCCGTAACCCACCACTGACTGTTTGATTTGACGAGCAGTATATTCCGCGACTTGTAGGTCTAAATTGACCAACGCCGCAATTGCCGCACCACGGGCTTGTCCAAGTTTTAACGCAGAATCAGGGTTCTGCGCCATGAAAACTTGTTCAACGGCAGCCTCAGTAGGCCCGTGAAATTTAACAATACGTTCAACACCTGCAAAAATACGTTTTAGTCGTTCAGGCATTGCTTGAGTTTCAGTACGAATAGTTCCCGCATCGACAAAACGTAGTTTATTGCCATCTTTTTCGATAATTCCATAACCTGTTAAGCGTGAACCAGGATCAATACCAATAATTAATGACATGTCGAACTATAAAAATGAAAGATTGTTGATATTGTTACATAGCAGGCTTTTCGATGCATAATATTTTTGTAGGATTTTGAATTATAAGAAAATAGTGTATTTATTAAACAGAGTTGGTTTTATTGAGTACATATTCCAAAATTCGTTCTTTTTCGAACAGATCAATTAGTAAGACTTATTTTGGTTGGTTTTTAGTCAATTTGTGTTTAATTTGAGCGTTAGGAAGCAAATTATGTGATTTTTCTAAAAAAAAATTGCATTGTGGGGGAGATGGGCGTATAAAGCATCTCATTGATCAAGATGTTGATCAAGATGTTGATGCGGGATGGAGCAGTCTGGTAGCTCGTCGGGCTCATAACCCGAAGGTCGTTGGTTCAAATCCAGCTCCCGCTACCACTTTAAAGTTAATTGAATATTAGCTCTGTGATTATTGAGTTGTTGTTATCTGAAAGATTAGACGGCAATTAAGTTAGCTGAAATAACCCTAAAGAAAGCTAAAAATTATTAGATTCTAGAATTGTAGTTTACCTCTCTCCATATATCTAGCGTTATAGTAAATCCAAATCGATCACTTGAGCTCAGAAATGAGTGATTTTGTGTTGAAAATTATTAATGAATGGCGTGTAGCCAAAGCCAGCAATGGCAATGAAATTTGTGTGCAAATTATCCCGATGAAACGTCAACAAAATACGTTGGACGGTTTCAAATGGGTAGAGGTTGGAAAGAAAATCCAGCTAGAGTCGGGTCGAGAAGTCGATTTTAATCTAGATGGGAAAAGCTTCTATACCGATGTTAATCAGCTTTATCGATTAATATAGATAATTTACGCACTTGAAGTATCTATTGGTTAAAGATAGATTGGGTTAAATCAATATTCATAATTTGATTTAATTCATAAATGAACAAAGTTTAAAGGTTTAAAAGTATGTCTGATACAGTTACTGGTACTGTTAAGTGGTTTAACGAAACTAAAGGTTTTGGTTTCATTCAAGCTGATTCTGGCCAAGATGTTTTTGCTCACTTCAGTGAAATCCAAAGCAATGGTTTCAAAGTATTAAACGAAGGCCAACGCGTTTCGTTTGTACTTGGTCAAGGTAAAAAAGGACCACAAGCAACTACAATTAAAGTTATCTAATAAGATTGCTTGAAAAAAAGCTCACTTTATGTGGGCTTTTTTTATATCTAAAAACTATCTTTTGATTTCTAATCCTACTTTGCATGAGATGCTAAACTTTACAGGAATTGATCTTCTGCCCAAAAGTTGAATTTTGTATAAGAAAGCAATTAGTAAATTTGTATATAAGAAAATCTTAAATGGGAAAGATAAAATATTTTTTATGATCTATTGTCAGTAAATCTTAACTTTTATAGATTGTGTAACTAGACCATCAATGCTAATTTTTTGATTTAGCAAAGAATGTTATTTTTATATAATTTGGCTTATTAAAGTTTAACCTCATTCATTCAAGAGATAAAACTTTCAATACTTCCATTAAGCCACTATCTCGTATGACTTAAAATTTGCTATGCTTGCAGTATCTGTCAAATAAAGATAGATTAAGTTAAGTCAGAATGAAAATTTTGATTTAATTTATAAATGAACAAATTTTAAAAGGTTTAAAAGTATGTCTGATACAGTTACTGGTACTGTTAAGTGGTTTAACGAAACTAAAGGTTTTGGTTTCATTCAAGCTGATTCTGGCCAAGATGTTTTTGCTCACTTCAGCGAAATCCAAAGCAAAGGTTTTAAAGTATTACAAGAAGGCCAACGCGTTTCTTTCGTACTTGGTCAAGGTAAGAAAGGACCACAAGCAACTCTCATCACTGTTATCTAATTTTTAGACCAGTAAAAAAAGCTCACATATGTGGGCTTTTTTGATGCTTTTTATGTGCGAGAAAAGCATCAAAATAATTTTTAAATATAATTATTTGATTGAAATAAATGAAATTTTACAATTTTTGAAATGCTGAAAGAGGTTGTTTTTTAAGAGGATTTTTTAGTAAAATAACTAATTTATTCCAATCTTTCATCTAGAGTTAGATAATGTTTGTGCCGAAAAAGTAAAGTGGTGTATATTGAATAATAACTAGAAGAATAACACTGTTGATTCAGAAAATCTTTCATCTCGTAGTTTAGATAAACCTTTCGTGTTATCAGATTTAATCTCAGAGTTTATGATTCCAAGTTACTTGCTACTAAGCATTCCAAATATTTCTAATAGGTTAAGTATATGTCTAACACTGTGACTGGTACAGTTAAATGGTTCAATGAAACTAAAGGTTTTGGCTTTATTCATGCGGATTCTGGGCAAGATGTATTTGCTCATTTTAGTGAAATCCAAAGTAACGGTTTTAAGGTTTTACACGAAGGGCAACGTGTTTCATTCACTATTGCTGATGGTAAAAAAGGACCTCAAGCAACTGGTATTACAGTAATTGCTCAAAACTAAACATCTAATTAAAAAAGCTCACAATAGTGAGCTTTTTTAATTTTCGGATAGTATCTATAAATTTTAATCATCATTATTTCTTGTAATGTACCTATTTTTGTCACAATTTAACCTTTTGGTTAAAAAAATGCCCTAGCATGTTATTAGACTTTTTGCTAATTTTAACTAGTGGATTATTTAGGCAAATTAACAATTGCCGTACATTAAATGAGCGCAAAGTTATGGAAAACTTAGAGCAATTGACTCAAGGGTTTGAGCAAGAAGTTCATGTACATTGTAAACGATCTATAGGTACGTTGTTGTTTAGTTTCGTAGTTTTGATCGCAACGAGCTTCTAGTGAAAAAAGCACCTTAGGGTGCTTTTTT
>NZ_LBMZ01000040.1:0-4187 GCF_001005525.1 Acinetobacter sp. AG1
TCACCTACAAAAAGCCAGTTTTGCTCGTGTAATTAATCTTTCTTCAGCTTCAGCAATTTATGGACAAGCAGATTTAGCCTCATATTCAGCAAGTAAGTTTGCTGTTCGTGGTTTAACAGAAGCTTTAGACGTCGAGTGGCAGAAATATAATATTCGTGTGCTTGATGTAATGCCTTTATTTGTACAAACCAATATGGTGAAGAATATGGATGCGGGCAGTATTCAAAATATTGGCGTAGATTTAACACCCGCTGATGTAGCAAAACAAGTATTACATCTAGCACAACAAAAAGATCATGCCTTGATTCCAACACACACACCTATAGGAATTAAAACTAAATTGATGTATCAATTGTCGAGCATCAGCCCGCAATTTTTAAATCGATTGACAAATATTTTTTTATCAAAAAGATAATTTAAAAGATTCATTCAAATAATATTTGAATGAATCAAAATAAATATTATGTTTCAAAAACTTATACTAATAAAAAAATCTTTTACTTTATAAAATAAAAATATTTATTAAATATCATCTTAAATCCCTGTTAATTATTTATAACTTTTTGTATATTTGCGTAATTTTTTAATACAGTTTGTATTTTCTATAGGGGTTTATATGTCATCTTTATTATTAAAACCAAAGCTTTCATTCTTATTCATCAGCTGCATAAGTTTATCGATTTCTGGTTTAACAACTCAAGTACATGCTGGTTTATTTGATAACTATACGGACACGGCTCAAAATTTTCGCTCATCACTGACTCAACCAATATCGACGCCAACACAAGAATTATTTGAAAAAAAAGCTAAAAGTAATGATGCAGCTTTGTATTTATTAGAAAAAGCGCGTTTAGAACAAGCAAACAAACAATATGAAGCTAGTAAGCAAACTTTTGAAAATGCATTTGAATTGTTAGATACTCAAAATAATAAAGCGACAATTAGCGCCTCTAAATTAGGTTTTAAGGCACTATCCCTCGTGAGTAATGATAGCGTAGCACCTTATAAGATTCCTGAATATGAACAGGTATTAGCACATGTTTACCAATCGATAAACTATCTAGCTTTAAATAATACTGAGGGCGCAGCTGTTGAAATGCGTGTAGCGCAACGTATTCAACGCGAAATTGAATTAGCTCATATCAAAGAAGCAGAAAAAGCAACAGCCAAAGCTCAAAATGATAATTCTGCTCCAGCTGAATATGATGAAGCTTTAGCAGGACTAAATACAATTGCGGGTAAAGTAAAAAACACGTATCAAAATGCGTATGCATTTTATATGGCGGCAACATTATGGGAAGCTTTGGGTGAAAAAAATGATGCTTTAGTTGATTATAAAAAAGCATATGAACTACAGCCAAATGATTTTATTAAAAATGATGTAAAACGACTCGATAACGGTGTAAACAAAGCAAATGCTCAATATCCTGTCGTTATTTTCCTGGAGCAAGGATTAGTTCCTCAAAAAATTTCTTCGACCTTAGCAATTCCAACACCAAATGGATTAGTGAATATCTCATTTGCAAGCTATGACCCTTCAACCTATATCACACCAAGACAGGTCGATATCGCAGTGAATGGGAAAACCGTTGCAAATACAGCATTACTTACTGATATTGGTGCATTGGCTGTAAAAACACTAAAAGAAAATATTGCCGCTAATCTCACAACTCAAATTGCACGTTCTACTGCCAAATACGCTGTACAAAAAGAACTTGGCAATCGTTTAGGCGTATTTGGACAACTTGCAGGCAATGTCTATAACACTGCCACAGAAAAAGCAGATGTTCGTGCATGGAATACCCTCCCAAGCAATGCACAAGTTACTCGCCTTTTACTCCCTGTTGGTAGTCATACCATTCAACTTAAAAACAACTATGCAAACCAATCGATCAATATTGAAGTGAAAGCTAATCAGACGACCTTTATTCATGGTATCGAAACCAACCAACAAATTGTCGCTGATAGCTTCAGTATCGCTAAATAATAACTTGAGTAAAACATAATGAAACAACGCCTTTTACCCATAATTCTGTGTAGCTTTAGCCTTGGCTTAACTGCATGTACAGCACCAAATGCGATGCGTACACAAACAGACCCAAATACTGGTGCAAGCAATGTCAGAACCATGACAGGTAATCCTATTCTCGCAACCCGTATTGGTGTCAATCGAATCAATATGGTCAGTCTTGGAGATATTAAAAAAGCATCACTCGCCTTAAAAAATGGTTGGTTCTACGCACAATCTTTTGAATACAAAGTTGTTTGGTTTGATGCCAATGGAACAGAAATCAATCCAGAAGGTGCAACTTGGAAACCAATCACATTACAAGGGCGTGAAGTAAAAACTGTTCAGTCTGTCGCACCCAATCCAAGTGGTGTTGATGTACTGATTTACATGAAAAAAGATTAACCAATAGATTCTTGATCAGGGGGAAATATATGAAACTTCGCAGTTTAGCTTTAGCAACAACAATCAGTACAATCGCTTTTGTGAGTGGTTGCACATCACAATCAGTTTCTTATGGCGATGCACAGGCAACTGAAACACTTACTAAAGATTTTGGATCAACTGATCTTCAACAAATTGCTGCAAAAATGGTTGATGACATGTTGGCATTTCCACCTGTCATTGAAATGACTCAGTCTCGTCGCCCTGTGCTCTTCGTCGATCGCATTAAAAATAAAACTCAAGAGCACATTGATACTGAATCAATCACGGATACGATCCAAACTAAACTCATCAATTCTGGAAAATTCCGTTTTGTAGATATGACTTCGGTTGGTGCTATGGCAGATCAACTGGCGTATCAACAACAGAGTGGTATGGTAGATAAACGAACAGCTGTTAAAACGGGTTCGCAAATTGCTGCTGAATACATGTTAAACGGTAATTTATCGAGTATCGTGAAAAATTCAGGTGGTAAGAGTGATGTTTATTACAAATTCACGTTTAAATTACAAAATCTAAAAACAGGAATTGTTGAATGGACGAGTGAAAAAGAAATTCGTAAGTCTGCGAAACGTTCGACATTTGGTTTATAAACTCTTTAAAAATTAAACCTGATACACAGTATTCCTGTGTTATCAGGTCTTTTGGTTAGAATGATAGATAACGATGAAATCTTTACTTTATGCAGCTTTATTCTGCCTCACAATAACGCATTCAGCCTATGCTGCTTTACAAGAAATTATGAAAGAAGCCACAGGCAGTGGCCCTACGCAACAACAAGCAATTGCCGAAGCTTTGCTCATCGCAGCACAATCTGTGAATGGAACTAGTGTTACTTCACGTACAGATCTGACTGAAGAAGTGAACATGGTCGTAACAAACAATCATTGGAGCTACCAAGGAAAAACCTCTCCTGTTTTTAGTGTTGAAACACAAGGTACTAGTGCAATTAATCGTTTTCAGGTGCTGAGTGTATCTGGTTCTGGTAAAAACTATCGTGCGAAAGTCCGTGCTTATGTCAGCAAGTTTCAATCAAGTGTAGCGGATCAACACTTACGCCGTATTGCGGTTATGCCATTTCAATATAACTATTCAAAAACTCAACTAACAGATGGCAGTGATGCTGATGACTTTGTGACAGAAGTTGCCGATCTAATTGGTACTCAGCTATCAAACTCACGCCAGCTCAGTTTAGTCAGCCGTGACTATATTGAGGAAATGGCAACTGAAAATGCATTTCTTCGTTGGGATGGTGCACCAGCAGAAATGGCAAGACTTGGGCAAAAAGTGGGTGCTGACTATATTTTAGTTGGACGGATCAATGAAGCAAAAACGACTCAAGGACGTTCATTTTATGGCGCTGTTCCAGCTGGGCAACAAGCCATCCGTCTAAATTGGCGAGTGATTGAGGTGAATACAGGAAAAGTTGCTGCTGCAGGAACTGTAAATCAACAGCAACGCCAATCTCTAGGAGAGCTTATTCATAATTCACAATCTACAACCTCATCAGACTTACTCGCACAACAAATAAGTAATGATGTCTTAAATGGCTTGTCTTTAATGCCGATCAGTTACTCTCAACAAAATTCAACACAAGTCGAGAGTTCAGAACCACTCTCGGATGCTGAACTCACACCAGGTTCGAGTGAAAAACCGATTCGTTGGTGATCGAATAACCTGTGTATATTCAACTTATACATTTTTGTTGATGCAAAAAAAAGAACACTTTAAATTA
>NZ_LBMZ01000004.1:0-1050 GCF_001005525.1 Acinetobacter sp. AG1
AATACCAGTTACAGCATCAAGTGGATTGCTACCGACACCACCCGTAACGCCACCAATAATATTAGTTACAGCATCAAGTGGATTGCCACCGATACCACCCGTAACACCACCAATAATATCGGTAATATTTCCCAGAGGATTGCTACTACCAAGGTCGGTTAGATCGCCTACAATATGTTGAATTGTGTTTGAAGCAGTTGTTCCATTATTAATTAAAGTTCCAATTACACCTGAGGCAGAACCTACGGCACCATTAATATCTGCACCTGCTAAATCTGAAATTGCTTCAAGTGTTCCATTTACAGTATCGCGTGAAGTTTCAAATGTAAGTGTCCCAAGATTGGTCAAATCAACGATTGGATGTACTTGGGGTAATACACCACTAATTACGCCACCTACTGTATTTATTCCTGTATTGATAATTTCTGTTTTGAGGCTCTCTACACCTTGAAGTACATCGATACCAGTTTGAACAATGCCTGTGACTGGATTGTTACCTAAATCGCCACCCGTAATACCACCAATAATACCAGTTACAGCATCCAGAGGATTACCACTGACATCACCCGTAACACCACCAATAATATCGGTTACAGTTTCTAGTGGATTGCCACCGACGCCACCCGTAATACCACCAATAATACCAGTTACAGCATCCAGAGGATTACCACTGACACCACCCGTAATACCGCCAATAAGATCGGTTACAGTTTCTAGTGGATTGCCACCAACACCGCCTGTAACACCACCAATAATATTGGTCACAGTATCAAGAGGATTACCACTGACACCGCCTGTAACACCACCAATAATATTGGGCACAGCATCAAGAGGGTTACCACTAACACTACCCGTAACACCGCCAATAAGATCGGTTACAGTTTCAAGAGGATTACCACCGACACCACCCGTAATACCGCCAATAAGATCGGTTACAGTTTCTAGTGGATTGCCACCAACACCGCCTGAAATACCACCAATGATATCGGTCACAGTCTCAAGCGGATTACCACCGACACCACCCGTAATACCACCGATAATATTGGTCAC